>CAZKLR010000029.1:3580-6159 GCA_964553695.1 uncultured Candidatus Saccharibacteria bacterium
TTTTTGATATAATTGATTAATAATATATAGCAATGCAGAAAACTTTATCTAAAATTTTTGAATACCTTTTGGATTTGCTTTTTCCGATTCATTGTCTGGGATGCGGAAAAAATCGCGAGGATTTGCCGGCAAAGGAGAGGTGGATTTGTCCTGAATGCCTGGTTAAAATTCCGTTGCGGAAAGAACAAGTTTGTCCTTTTTGCGAAAAGGAAAGCGAGGGCGGTAGCGTTCATTTTGCTTGCCGCGATAAGATATCGCTTGATGGTTTATGGGCAGCTGCATATTACGGCGGGATGGTGGAAGAAGCTATTCATAACTTCAAATTCAAGTTTATAAAAGATATTTCTTGTCCTATCTCAGAACTGATAGCCAGAAGCATCCTTGAGGTTGACGAATTCGGTAATTTTCAGGATTTGCTGATGATTGGTTCTGCAAAGGGAGAAGAGGAGGGAGTATATTTGGACGAAAATAAAAATAGCAAGCAGGAAACTGTTATAATTCCGGTTCCATTGCACAGAAGGAGATATGCTTGGCGGGGATTTAACCAGTCATATTTGCTGGCGAAAGAAATTGGCGCTAAGTTTGGCGTTGCAGTTCAGGAGGATGTTTTGATTAGATCAAAGAATACCAAGCCGCAAAGCAAGACTAAAAATGAAGATGAGCGAAGAAAAAATATCAGCGGAGCTTTTTCGTGTTCTTCTCCGGAGAAAGTAAAAAATAAAAATATAATTTTAGTCGATGATATTTGCACCACATCCGCAACTTTGAATGAGTGCGCCAAGGAGCTGAAACGGGCGGGAGCAAAGAATGTTTGGGGATTGGTGGTGGCGAGGAGATAGAAAAAAGAAATAAAAAAGAAGCACACGGAGTGCTCTTGATGATATAATTATTGTTGTTTTTTACAATAAGTATTATTGTTTCTTTTGTTTTTCCTCCCAGTTTGTCGAGTTATACTTTTTGAAAATACCGATTGCTTCCTGCGCAAGGCTAATTGGATCTATCCCTAATTGTGTGGCAGCCTCTTCAATGCTTTCCAGTGCTTCGATTATAGTAGCTGCTGGATTTACGGAATCTTCTGTCTCTGGAGTTTTTAATATTAAATTTCTTTTTGCTTCTTCAAATTCTCGTCTTCTTGATTCGCTAATTTCTTCCAGTATCCTGGACAGAGGATCAAACTGCGCATTTGCTCCTCCATTTATTGTCTCCCAAAGAGTGTACCCGGTTATGTTTTTTAAGGAACTATAGCCTGTTTCTCTAAGTGCGCTATTTATGCTGACTGCTATAGCTGTTATGGTTCTTCTCCTTTCTACTTTATTAAGTAGCAGGATGTCCTCAGGTATTTTTATTTTAGGCAAATAGATACCAAGAAGTCCCGTTAAAAATTTGATATTTT
The DNA here is from genome assembly GCA_964553695.1 of uncultured Candidatus Saccharibacteria bacterium. Taxonomy (GTDB): domain Bacteria; phylum Patescibacteriota; class Minisyncoccia; order JAHIHE01; family JAGLIN01; genus STD2-77. Next base: position 4,974 of record CAZKLR010000029.1, read on the forward strand.
TTTCTTGAGGAGTTGGTTTTGTTTCTCCAGTTATCGGTGTTGTTGTTTCTAATAAAATTTCTCCCATATCATAGCGCTCCTTTTTATTTTGTATGTTTTTAAATAGCTTAGCCTATCTTACTGCTCTTTGATTTTTTGTCAAGGAAGACGACCTAATTTTTCCTATTGATAAGCGGGCTTGTTTGTGCTATAATATTGGCAAGGGTGAAATGAATTCACCTTTTTATTTTTATAAAATTATATAATGTCTGACGGACAACAGAATAATTCAACAAAGAAAACCGGGAAGATTTCTTATTTTCTTTCTTTTTGCCTTGCGCTGTCTTTGTCTCTTGGCTTGCAGAGTTTCGCGGAAGCGTACATTTTTGACGCGGTGATAAAAAATGCGACTGAAATAGAGACTGACGAACAAATTGAAATTGGCTTTAACCAGCCGATTATTTCTATGGATTTGAATAGCGTGACGATCTCTCCTTATGTGGGTTTTTCATATGAACTGTCTGAAGACCGCAGGAATCTGGTTATCAAACCAACGCAAAATTTCAGTAATGATCAAAAATATAAAATAACTCTGAATAACATAAAAGGATTGAGCGGATTGACGATATATAATAAAGAATTTATTTTTTACACCGTAAGTTCCGGCGCAAAACCTGAAATCTTGCTTGGCATTCAGACGGTTAATGCGGCGGAAGAATTTTCCAGCCTTTCCCTTTCCAGGGATAGATATGTTCCGCCAGAAAGTTCCCAAGTCAAGAAAGAAAACAATGTTGTTCCTTATATAACGGATGGCAAATATATAGATGTGAGCATATCGAATCAGATAATGACCTTATTTGAAAATGGAACAAAGATAAATGAATTTTTAGTTTCTACCGGGAAATACGGAATGCCGACTCCTTTGGGTGAATTCAAAGTGCTGCGGAAGGAGACTAATCATTGGTCTTATAAATATAAACTTTGGATGCCATATAGTATGAACTTCTCCGGACCTTATTATATTCACGAGCTTCCTTATTGGCCTAACGGTTACCATGAAGGCGAGAACCATTTGGGCCGAAGAGTTTCTCACGGGTGTATCAGGTTGGGGATCGGTCCTGCAAAATATGTTTTTGATTGGGCTGAAATTGGGACGCCTATTTATATTCATCAATAAAATTTATTTGTTTATAAAATAATAAAACCG
>CAZKLR010000029.1:6259-9477 GCA_964553695.1 uncultured Candidatus Saccharibacteria bacterium
GATTCAGCTGAAATGCAATGGATTAAAATATTAGTGCGTTTGATGTGGCGCAGGAATTTTGTCCCTAGCCCTTTGCCTTCAGAAGCGCCTTCGATGAGTCCCGGAATGTCAGCAATAATCAGTCCGTAAAAATCTCCCAGATTGGGTTCAAGCGTGGTGAAAGGATACGCCGCTACTTTTGCATCTGCTTTAGTGAGAGCGTTTAGCAGGCTGGATTTTCCTGCGGAAGGGAAGCCAATCAGTCCTATTTGAGCGATAAGATTAAGTTCCAGAACAACATTAAATTCTTGTCCGGGTTTTCCGGGTTCCCATTCTTTTGGGGTGGTGTTGGTAGAAGAACGGAAAAACCAGTTGCCGCGTCCGCCTCTGCCTCCGCGCGCCAGTAAAATCTTATCTCCCGGCTGCATTATCTGAAAATCCTTTTTTGTGTCCAGATTGTGCGCAATTGTGCCTATGGGAACTTCAAGAATCAAATCTTCTCCATTTTTCCCATCCAGCAATCTATTTTTTCCATTCTGCCCGTCTTCCGCCCGAAACTCTTTCTTGAATCGGAATTTGCCTAATGCGTTAAGATTGGTTGTAGCGGACATATAAATATTACCGCCTTTGCCTCCGCTGGCACCTGTTGGTCCGCGTCCGCCTTTGCTGTTATCGAAAGCGACGCATCCGTCTCCGCCTTTTCCGGCAGTAATTTTGATTGTTATTTCGTCAACTAACATTAATGTCTTTATTATTTTATTAAAATATATTAAATGCGCAGATTATTAATTTTAGATATATCTGAGCTTTATTTACTCTATCATTCTTTTATACTTTGAGCAAAAACAAAAAACAAGGAGAACTCCTCGCTTTTTGTTTTTATTCTGATTTAGAATTGTGCGGTTGCGCCGCTAAATCCTGAATCTTTTTTGAAGCCTTCTTTTTTCTCTCTGGCCTCGCTAACGCTGATAGTTCTACCGCCCATTTCTGCGCCGTTTAACTTATCAATAGCGGCCTGAGCATCTTCTTCAGTAGCCATTTCAACAAAACCGAATCCTTTTGATCTGCCTGACATTCGGTCAATGATGATAATAGCAGACTCCACTGTTCCCACTCCAGAGAAAAACTCCTTTAATTCGTCTTCAGTGGTTCTGTAAGGGATTCCCCCTACATACAATTTCTTTGCCATGTTGTGATTGACGTTTTGAATTAATGTGTAAGACGACCTTTAGGAGTTTTCGCACCTGAGCTTTTTGACTTCTTGTAGTTTGAATGCAATAAAAACAAAAAACTTGAGAAAACCTTTCAAAACTTACACCACTTATATGATACACTGAAACGTATAAAAAAGCAAGCAGATTTGGCTATTTACCTTACTGTTTGCTTTTTGGATTTTTAGCATATTGTACTTGATATAAAAGATGTATGAAAGGTGAAAGCGGTGAACAAAGTAGCTATATATCATGTTTTAAACCGTTTCTTTCCTTTATGATCATTATTTTTTCTTTAGTGGCTTCTTCGATATCTATGTCGTATAAATTTGCTAATGCGCATAATTGTAGAAATACATCTGCAAATTCTCCTCGCAGATTGCCCATATCAATCTCTTTATTCCGCAATTTTGGCAAATTTATATCTTTTGCCAATTCGCCGACTTCTTCCATAAACTGTGTAAAACTAAGGTGGGCGTCTCGGTTAATTCTGTATTTGTCATCAAGCTCTTTTACTAATTCCGAGCATATTTTTTGAAATTCTTTTGTCTGCATATTATTTTAATTATAAAACTTTTTTTAACGAGATATCCAAGCCTGGAACGGTATCAAAATTAGTTATTTGATTGGGTTCAATCCACTTATAATCAGTATGCTCCCAGTCTAAGGATATAATAGGAGGTTTTTTAAGTTTGGCAAGACAGGGGACGATAATCCAGACCTTGTTAATTTCTGTGTCGGTGAATTCGTAAGGTTGAGAAATACTGATACTTTCTATATTTTCTTCGTTCAAGTCCAGTTCTTCCCGAAGCTCTTCAAGGATTTTATTTTCCAGCGGAATAAATTCGTCGATATAACCTGCCACCGAATTCCATTTTTTCTGATAAGTTCCAACCTTGTTACTTCTTCGCAGAAGCAAAATCTTTCTTTGATTTTCAACAAAGCAAGTCAAGACCAAAGCTTTCTGCGAATTGGAATAATTAATTCTGCCATCGGAAAAATGAGGCAATATGTCGCTGAAAGGTTGCAGTATTTCTTCAATTTTAATCTGACCATAGATTTCCATATTTGTATGCCAGTTAAAAAAAGTTTTTATTGTTTTTTGAGAACTATAATATTAATTTGAGGCCGGGCGAAGAATCTTATCGGAAGAAAACTATTGCCCACGCCATTGGAGATCAGAACTGTGGTGTATGGAGTCTTAACAATGCCTTTGAGATATTTGGCTCCATAGTCGGAGGGGATATAGGGCGCCCAAAGTCCGAAGAATGTTACTTGTCCGCCGTGGTTATGGCCGGCAAGAACAAGATCGATTTCATTTGTTTTTATTTCTTCGGCAATGTCGGGGTTGTGGGCGGCTAAAATAACAAAATCGCTTTCGGATGCATCTTCGACCGTTGGTCTTATGTCGGATTTTTTTTCGAACGATGTTGCGACTCCCCCCAGCTTGATTTTGTCGAAGCCGCTTCCGAGCCAGCGAGCTTTATTTTCCAGAGGAACAATCCCGGCTTTTTGCATAGCCTCTATTGTTTGATCATAGTCGGTCCAGCTGTCGTGATTTCCGGTTACGGCATATATTCCCATTGGCGCTTTGAGTTTGGCAAGTTCTTCAAAACATGGGGCGATGTATTTCTTGTCGCCGTAAACATAATCGCCGCCCAAAATAATAACATCGGGATTTTGGCTGTTAATCCGGTTGACTATGTCGGCGATTCTTGCGCGGCTGAAATATTGGTCGTGATGAATGTCGGAAACAAAAACAATCTTTGTGCCATCAAGACTTTCCGGAATGTCGCTGTCTCGTATAACCGTTCTTTTTTCTTCGATTAGATACGGTTCGATGAAAGAATATAAAAAACAGACCAGGATAAAAATTATAAGTAGTTTGAAAATCTTTTTAGCGGAAGGAAATTTTAGTTTGAAAGATGGAAGTTTTATTTTTCCAGTTTTTATTGTCATATTTTTATAGATATTTTTCTACTTTTAATTTTAACAAATCTGGAGGATGAAGCAAATAAAATTGGTGGT
>CAZKLR010000030.1:0-5083 GCA_964553695.1 uncultured Candidatus Saccharibacteria bacterium
AAACCGGTGACAGTCGGTCCGCTTGATTTGTTTGATTATTTCTTTGAGCACAAATACCAGCAGGCGGAGGCAATGGAAGAAGCGAGAAAGGCTTTCAGGTTAGCTGACCAAGAATTCTATAAACTGACCGGCCGGAGATACGGCTTTGTTGAAGAATATAGGACGCGCGATGCTGATTTTGTAGTTGTGGCGCTTTCCTCAACTTGCGGTACAGCTAAAATGGTGGTTGATGATTTGCGAAAGAAAGGCAAAAAAGTTGGCTTGCTTAAGATTCGCGTTATGCGTCCTTTCCCGGAAAAGGAAATTGCCAAAGCGCTGGAAGGCAAGAAGGCGGTGGCGGTTTTGGATAGATCTATTTCCTTCGGTTCGACCAGTCCGGTCTTTACTGAAGTGCGCAGCGCTCTCTATAATCTAACTAAACGTCCGAGGCTGCAGAACTATATTTACGGTCTTGGTGGTCGCAATATCGGGCTTAGAGATATCGAGAAAGTATTTGATGAGTTAATAAAAGGTAGAATTTCTGATAGCATCAAATATATTGGACTTAGGAAATAATCTTTAAAATAACGGACTCGTTTCCGTTGTTTTTTTGAATATTTCTTATTTTTCATTGCCCAATTTTTTTTCTTGTGTTAAATTATAAACGATAATAAATTCTTAAATCTTGCTATGAAGAAAGGAAACACTTATATCCTGTCTCTTGGAGGATCGTTGATTTGTCCGGAAGAGGTGGATCACAAATTTTTGAAGAGCTTTATTGAGCTTATTACCAAACGTACGGAACAGGGCGACAAGTTCGTGATCGTTTGCGGCGGTGGTGGTGTGAACCGCAAATACAACCAGGCAGCGCAGAAAGTACGACCTATGTCGAATAATGAACTTGATTGGCTTGGCATTCACGCAACCCGTTATAATGCCCAATTGTTGCGTTTGCTATTTGGGAAACTCGCATATGAAGAAGTTGTCATCAATCCGTATGAAAAAGTCTTAACTAGAAAACCGATTATTATCGGTGCCGGTTATGAACCGGGGTGGTCAAGCGATTACGATGCCGTATACCTTGCCAATACTTATAAAATTAAAAAAATCGCCAACCTTTCCAATATTGATTATGCCTATGATAAAGATCCGCGCGAATTTTCGGATGCCAAGAAGATCAAAGAAACGACTTGGGCGGAATTTCGTAAGATTGTCGGCGACAAATGGGAACCGAGAATGAGTAAGCCTTTCGATCCTATCGCCAGCCGCGAAGCGGAGAAACTTAGGCTGGAAGTTGCCATTCTTAACGGCAAGAAGCTCAAGAATTTGGAGAAATATTTGAATGGTGAGAAATTCCAGGGGACAATAATAAAATAAAGCTTATCATAAAACGAAGAAATAAAAACGATGAACAGCTTATCGTTTTTATTTTATTGCAGATAGTTGATTTTTTATTTATCTTAACCTATAATAAGACAAAAAATAAATATTTTCGGAGGAAAAACAATGGGAGAAGGTTATCTAATCTGGTATGCTTTAATCGCTTTTTTATTTCCCCTTTTGACAACCCGTATATTTTTGAGTACTAAAATCGGACAAAAACTGTTGGATGAGCTTTTAGTAAGGTACGGATTGCTTGAGCTAATTGTATTGGCAATTATAATAACCGCAATCTCTGCAGTAGTGAGTTCTGAATTAGATATGAGTTTATGGATAATATTTGGAGGAGTATTCGCGGGATTTTTTATGGAAGTACTGGATCTTGCTTATCAATGCGAAAATTGTATAAAATAAATTTAAAGAGTTGAATTTAATTAATATTTTCAACTTCTTTTTTTGTGCTAAAATTACCTTATGAAAGAAATCAAACTGGATATTAATAATCCGGAAACAATCAAATTATCCTTGGAACAGTCTCAGCAAGTTTTGAAAAGCGGAGGTGTTGTTGTTTTTCCCACAGACACGATCTATGGACTGGGTGCAAATGCACTTAACGAGGATGCAATCGCAAAGATTTATAAAATCAAAAAACGGGATCCTAACAAGCCTATTTCCATTTTAGTGCGCGACATAATTATGGCTAAGAAGGTTGCTTGTATAGATTCAAGGGTTGAGGAAATACTGACAAAGATATGGCCGGATTCTATAACAGTTATATTGCGCAAGAAAGATGCTGTTTCTTATGTCCTGACCGGCGGCGAGGAAAATGTGGCGTTGCGTGTTTCTAGCAATTATTTCATTAAGGCCCTTTTTGAAAGAATTGATTTTCCTATTACTGCTACCAGCGCTAATTTAGCAGGGGAGCCGAACCTATTTAAGGCGGAAGATATCAAAAATATATTCGCTTGCCAGAAACATTCTCCCGATCTTTTCATAAATGCCGGCGACTTGGATCAACGTTTGCCGTCGACCATAATTGATCTTACTGATGTCAATCATCCTCGTTTGGTCAGAATGGGTATGGTAGGCAAAGACAAGCTGCAAACTTTTTTGAAGAATTTCATAGATTAAAAATATGCTGACAAGATTAGGCGAGATGTATTTGGGACACAAACCGGAAAAGGCGATTGAAAAACTTTATGTTTCGATAGCGCTTCGCCAATTTGCGGTTTCGATGATTGCAATCTTTGAACCCATTTATCTTTATAAGATTTACGGCTCCGTTAGGGCTGTTTTGTTTTTTTATACAGCGGTTTATTTAGTGTATTTTTTTGTTATTCCATTTGGTGGTAGAATGGCTGCTCGCTATGGTTTTGAGCGCTGCATCTCTTTTAGCATAATTTTTTCAGTAGCTTATTATTTGGCATTTTGCGGACTGGCTGATAATCCCTATATGATTTTTCTTGCCGCTTTCTGTTTTATCGCGGATAAGGCTATTTTTCGCGTTGCTTATCATGCCGATATCGCATCTTATGGATCTTTAGGATATCGCGGTAGGGAAGTCGGTATGATGTCTTTTTTTGAAACTCTGGCGGGAATCGCCGGTCCTCTCTTGGGAGGGTTGATCCTTTCTTTTTATGGTTTTAATGCTCTCTTTGTGGTTGTTTCTTTCTTGGCTCTTGCCTCAATATTTCCTATGCTTTTTACGCAACGGGAGTTTCAATCGGGGAATTTTTCTTATCGCGAAGCTTTTTCTAATTTCTTAAATCCCAAAGACAATTATTCGCGGCGGGATTCGTTGGCTTTTGCTGGTTATGGGGAGGAAATTGTTGTTTCTGTTCTGTGGCCGATTTTCGTCTTTCTAACACTGCCGGATTATCATATAATTGGATTTCTCTCTACAAGTGCCTTATTTTTAGTTGCTGTCTTTAAGCTTTATGCCGGGAAACTTTCAGACCAGTTCTCTTCGCTAAAAAAACGTCATTGGACAAAATTGGCCGGCATAAGCTACGCCATCGTCAATTTTTTGCGCTATTTTGCTCATGCTCCATGGTATATTTTCTCAATTAATTTTTTTTCCGATACTCTAAAATCAGGTATAACTTATCCCTATTTTACCTATGTCTATAGTGCTGGCGGAAAGAATGATAATTTTTTGCAATACGCTGTTTTTTATGAGATGTCATTGGTTTTAGGCAGGGTATTTCTGGGTGTTATGCTTTTTATGCTTTCTTATTATTTTGTAGGTTCTATTTTTTGGTTTATAATATTTTTAGCGGCTGCTATCTGGTCATTTTTCTATACTTTATTAAAATTCTAAGGAAAATAAAATGGAAACGTTACAAGCGATTGTTTTGGGAATTATTCAAGGGTTGGGAGAATTTTTACCAATATCGAGCTCGGGACATTTGGTGGTTTTGCCCAAGATATTCAGCTGGTCGGATCAGGGACTGGCTTTTGATGTTGCTCTTCATTTCGGTACTTTACTGGCGATTTTGATATATTTTTATGAAGACTGGAAAAAGATTTTTATTAAATCATACTTTCTGAAGCAGCTTGGCAAGGTTTTTATTGATCGTAAAAGGGAATTTTTCGATAGTAAAAAACTCAAGGAAGATACACTGGTGGTTATCGGCTTAGCCACAGTTCCAGGAGTATTGGCAGGCCTTTTCCTTGATGATTATGCGGAAAATATTTTCCGCAATCCGATTTTGGTTGGATGCACCTTGATTTTTGGGGCATTAGTTCTTTTCTATGCGGATAAAACAGGAAAAAAGAAACTCGATGAAAAAGATATAACCTTGAAGATTGCATTAATTATTGGTCTCTTTCAGATGCTGGCCATTGTACCGGGAATGTCTCGAAGTGGTATGACAATTTCCGCAGCTTTGCTTTTGGGTCTGAACCGTACGTCTTCTGCTCGTTTTTCATTTCTTTTGGCTACTCCTATCGTTTTGGGCGCCACAATCAAAGAATTGCCGGAATTGCTTGCTACCGGTATAAATGCAGAGCTTGTTATCGGAGTAATCTCAGCTTTTGTAAGCGGATATTTGGCAATCAAATATATGCTTCAATATCTGCAGAAACAAAACTATAATGTTTTTGTGATTTATCGCATTGTTCTGGCCTTAGTAATTTTTGCAATGTTTATATAATAAAATTAAAAATATGGAGCATTTACCTAAAATAATTTGCCAAGCAATACCTCACAAAGAACAAGATTATGACACAATTGGAGATTATAAAGAAACTAATGAAGGCTGGCTTTTTACTATCTCTAGGATGAAAGCCGATAATGAGTTTTTGGTGTTTGTCCATGAACTTGTGGAGTGGTATCTTGTCCAAAAGAAAGGGATTAGCAATCAGGATATCGTGTCCTTTGATAAACAATTTAAAAAAGAGCAGTCCGAAGGTTTGCATCCGGAAATAGACGAGCCGGGGGATTCTCCTGATTGCCCGTATAAAGAAGAGCATTTTTTTGCTGCTAATATAGAAAGAATTCTGGCTGATAAACTGGGGATAGACTGGAAAGAGCATGACAGAATTCAATCAGCGGGTTCTCCGTTTAGGGAATAATTTTATACTGTATAATTTACTAAAGGCATTTTTATTTCTCCTTATTTATATAAAATTTGCAATTTTTTGCGTTGGTTATAAAATGGCTTAAACTGTGTAAAATATCTTGCTTGACAAAAGAAAAATCTGTGATAATCTGTATTAGTCT
>CAZKLR010000030.1:5183-9427 GCA_964553695.1 uncultured Candidatus Saccharibacteria bacterium
TGTGTAAAATATCTTGCTTGACAAAAGAAAAATCTGTGATAATCTGTATTAGTCTGATATAAAATCTTTTTATTCTATGACAGAAAACAGCTTTGAACAAATCAAAAGAATGATGAAAATCATAGGTGGCAAAGCTATTATCGTTGAAGATGGCAAACCGTCTTTTGTTATTATCAATACCGATGAATATTTGGCTTTTGATAGTATAGCGAATTCGACAGAAGTGGAATCGGAGACTGATCTTATTGAAAAGATTAATAAAGACATAACAATCTGGAAAAATAAGCAAAAAGAAAGAGAGATAAAACAGATGGAGAAAGATTTTGAAAACAGGAAGAGAATGGCTGGAAATGATGAGGCCGAGAGAAAAAGCCGAGAGATTGAGATTGTTTGAAAGATGACAGCAAACCTCCTAAATATTTGACATCAACTATTTAAATGTTATAATATTTGTATCCTTTTTAGGGAGATAGGAGAGGCACTTGCCAAATTTTTTTTATGTGTTAGAATGTCTAAGTGCTTATAAAAATTTCTTATATATTTATCAATTTTTAATTCAAAGTAATACAAAAGTATTACACTAATCAAAGGAGAATAAAAAAATGGCAGAACTATTTGATAGATCCAAACCACACGTCAACGTTGGTACAATTGGTCACGTTGATCACGGAAAAACCACTTTAACAGCGGCTCTTTTGTCATGTTTGGCTGCAAAAGGTATGGCAGCTACCAAGAAAGCTGTAGGTGACATTGATAATGCCCCGGAAGAAAAAGAACGTGGAATTACCATTGCAACTTCACATCAGGAATACGAATCAGAAACAAGACACTATGCTCACGTAGATTGTCCTGGACACGCTGACTACATTAAGAACATGATTACCGGTGCAGCTCAGATGGATGGTGCTATTTTGGTTGTTGCTGCTACTGATGGACCTATGCCACAGACTCGAGAGCACATCCTCTTGGCCTACCAGGTAGGTGTTCCAGAGATCGTTGTTTTTATTAATAAAGTTGACCAGGTCGATGATCCTGAACTTATTGATTTGGTAGAAGAGGAAATCAGAGAACTTTTGACTAAATATAAATTTGATGGTGCTAATGCCAGAGTTGTTAGAGGTTCAGCCTTGAAGGCTTTGGAATGTTCTTGTGGAAAAGAAGACTGTGAAAATTGCAAGCCGATTTATGACTTGGTAAAAGCTCTTGATGAAAAGATTCCTGAACCGGTTAGAGCTATTGACAAACCATTCTTGATGCCTATTGAAGACATTTTCTCAATTGAAGGTCGTGGTACTGTAGTTACCGGAAGAATCGAAAGAGGAATCGTGAATGTTAATAACGAAGTTGAGTTGGTCGGTATTAAACCTACCAGAAAAGTAGTTGTTACTGGAATTGAAATGTTCAACAAACAACTAGACAAAGGACAGGCTGGAGACAATGCCGGAGTTCTTCTTAGAGGTATCAAGAAAGAAGAAGTTGAAAGAGGTCAGGTCTTGGCAGCTACTGGTTCAATTACTCCACACAGCGAATTTGAAACTGAAATTTATATTTTGACCAAAGAAGAAGGTGGAAGACACACTCCGTTCTTCTCAGGATACAAACCACAATTTTATATCAGAACTACTGATGTAACCGGAGATGTTACCCTCCCAGAAGGAACAGAAATGGTTATGCCTGGAGATACAGTAAAATTGGGTGTTAAGTTGATTTCACAGGTCGCTATGGAAGAAGGAATGAGATTTGCAATCCGAGAAGGTGGACACACTGTAGGAGCTGGAGTTGTGACCAAGATCATAAAATAAGGAGTTAACTCTTCTTATTTTTGTTTACTAAATTTGTTATAATTAAGTTTTATATTAAATCGCAATGGTAGAAAAGAAACAGGAAATTGAGAGCGATTCTAGCAAGCAAAAGATTAGAATCAAAATCAAGGCGTATGACCACAAAGTCATAGATCAGTCCGCCAAACAAATCGTTGAGACTGCGCTTAGAAATGGAGCATCAGTTAGAGGACCAGTTCCTCTTCCTACCAGTGTGAGCAAATTTACAGTAAACAGATCAACTTTTGTTCACAAAGATGCTCGCGAGCAGTTTGAAATGAGGGTGCATAAGAGATTGGTTGATATTATCGATTTAAATCCGAAAATTATCGATGCTCTTACAAATCTGAATTTGCCGGCAGGAGTGTTTGTTGAAATCAAAATGTAGTTTAATTTATATTTTGCTAGTTTAAGTGCTTGTTATACCAATGTTACTTGCAAGTAGAAGTAATAAGTATACTGGATTAGCCAATAAGATCGGATATCATATCGATTAAATTGGTTAATGATATCTGATTTTTTTGTTAAGCTTAAATAATAGTATGAAGTTTATTTTAGGAAAAAAAGTAGGAATGAGTCAGGTTTTTGTCGAGGGCGATAAAGAAGCCAAAGTAATTCCTGTAACTCTAGTGGAGGCTGATTCTTGTTATGTTACACAGATCAAGAATGAGGAAAAAGATGGTTATGCAGCAGTTCAGGTTGCTTGCGAAGAAAGCAAGAAGATTAATAAACCGATGGCTGGACACTTAAAAAATGTTGAAAAGTTTTTCAGATTTCTCAGAGAATTTAAGAAAGATTCAGGTGAAAATAAATTGAATGTAGGGGAAAAGGTTAATGTTTCAATTTTTGAAGTCGGCGATAAAGTAAAAGTTACCGGAGTTTCTAAAGCTAAAGGTTATCAAGGTGTTATGAAACGACATAACTTTGGCGGAGGTCCAGCTTCTCACGGACAGAAGCACAGTAATCGTCGAGTAGGTTCAATTGGTGCTACTTATCCAGAAAGAGTTATTAAAGGAAAAAGAATGGCTGGAAGGATGGGGGGCGATCAAGTTACACAGACCGGATTAGAAATAGTGAAAGTTGATGCGGATAAGAACTTGCTTCTTATCAAAGGCTGTGTTCCGGGAAATAACGGAAGTTTGCTCAAAATCGTATCAGAATAATAGAAGATTTACGTAATTTAAGAAAATTGTTTCAATATTATGAAAATTAAAGTTTACAATCTTGAAGGAAAAGCAGCGGGAGAAGTAGAGCTTCCAGAAAGAATATTCAATGTTCCTGCAAACGAAGATCTCATTCATCAGGTGGTAGTCGCACAGATGGCAAATTCCAGAGAAGTTATTGCTGATACCAAAGATCGTGGGGAAGTTAGCGGTGGAGGAAAGAAGCCTTGGAAGCAAAAGGGTACAGGACGCGCTAGACACGGTTCAACCAGATCTCCAATTTGGAAAGGCGGAGGAGTAACTTTCGGACCAACTACAGAACGGAATTATTCCAAAAGAATCAACAAAAAAATGAAGGCAAAAGCTCTCTTTATGGTTCTTTCGGAAAAATTTAAAGAGGAAAAAATTTTGGTATTGGATGAAATAAAACTGGAAAAGCCTTCTACCAAAGAAATGATAAACTCTTTTGACAAACTTTCCATAAAAACTAAAGCTTTGTTGGCCTTAGGAGAAAAGAATGATAATGTTTTAAAATCAGTTTGCAATATTCCGAATATTTCCGTTATAGCAAGCGATTCGATAAATGTTGTGGATATCCTAAAAAATGACATTTTTGTTGTAAACAAGGAAGGTTTGAAGAAAATCGAAGAAACTTATAAATATGAATTTTAATAGAAAGCTATGAGCATTTTGAATAAAATTATTAAAAAAGAGGAAGGCGAAGAAAAGAAGGTTTCCAAGAAGACAGGCGCAAGTAAGAAGGCAGCAGTAGCGAAGAAACCTGCTAAAAAAACATCTGATGCAAAAAGGGTAAAAAGCGGAGAGACTCCTGTACACTATTTTGAAATTATAAGACGCCCTTATATATCCGAAAAAGCTTTTGCTATTAATGCTAACGGGCAATATGTTTTCTTGGTTTCCGATGATTCAAATAAATCTGAAATAAAGAAAGCTATTGAAAAAACTTATAAAGTAAAAGTTGCGGCAGTTAATATCACTAAAGCGAAAAGCAAACCAAAGAGATACAGAGGTTTTGAAAATGTTCGAAGTGGATTTAAGAAAGCGATTGTAACACTCCAAAAAGGAAGTACTATAGACGTTATGGAGGGTGCTAAGTAAATAATAATTTTGAATAATTGAGCAGTATGGCAATAAAAAAATATAAACCAACATCGCCAGGAAGAAGAGGAATGACTGTTAATGATTTCTCAATTTTGACGAAGAAAAAGCCGGAAAAAAGCTTATTAGCTCCTATGACTAC
>CAZKLR010000031.1:0-3029 GCA_964553695.1 uncultured Candidatus Saccharibacteria bacterium
ATAACTTTAGCAAAAACGCACAATGGGTTATGTTATTTTAGGTGAATGTTGCGTTTATGTAAGCGCAGGATAAATGATGGGAAAATAGCAGGATAAACCTATTGTATAGGGCAAGAACAATTTTAGATTTTTCAATGGCACTTTTTTAAGTGCTATTTTTATAATTTAGACAATCGAAGCATCATAAGCTTTTCTCCTTGATTTGTCTAAGAAAATGTGATAGAATTTCAAAAGTTTCTGGCATAATATTTTTATATAATTATCAATTGTCTATAACATATGGACACAAAAAACATTTCAATAAGAGGGGCGCGAGTGCATAATTTAAAAAATATAAGCGTAGATATTCCCAGAAACAAATTGGTAGTTGCTACCGGGCCTTCTGGCAGCGGCAAGTCGTCATTATTTTTTGATACTATATATGCCGAGGGGCAGAGAAGATATCTGGAAAATATTTCTGATTATCCAAAACAATTTTTAAATATTCTAAGCAAGCCGGATGTTGATCAACTGGAAGGATTATCGCCGGCTATTTCTATTGGGGAAAAAGGTTCAGCTAGATCTCCGCGTTCAACGGTTGGAACAATGACAGAAATTTATGATTATATGCGCGTGCTCTATTCCATTGAGGGCGAGGCTCATTGTTCGCATTGCGGCGGTGAATTGAAAAAATATTCTGCCGGACAAGTAGTTGATTTCGTGATGGCAGTTCCGAAAGATGCTCGAGTTTTTATTTTAGCGCCGATTACAATTGCTGATAGTATTGAAGAAACTGTCAAAAAATATGAGAAGATGGGATATCAAAGAGCTAGAATTGGAGACGAAATATTTGAGCTGAAAAATTTTATATCGGGTAAAAATTGTAATGCAAAAAGAATAGATTTGGTGATTGACCGGTTTAAGTTTGATGAGAAGGAGATAAATTATGAAGGTGTTTTAGATTCTGTGGAAACGGCCTTTGGCCTTTCTGGCGGTTTTGTCATTATTAATTACTTTTCGTTAAAGACGAACAAGGAAGAAGAACATTTTTTTTCAGATCACTTATATTGCCAAAAGTGCTCCTCAAGTTTTCAAGAGATAGAACCAAAACTTTTTTCTTTCAATAATCCCTATGGCGCTTGTCCTCATTGCACTGGTCTGGGAGTGAAGTTAGAGATTGACTCGTCGTTGGTTATTCCTAATAAAAATCTCACTTTGGCGGAAGGGGCATTGCGTCCCTGGGCCAACCTTCTAAATAAATGGGACGAGTATATTGATACGTTAAAACTTTTAGAAAAGAAATATAAAATTCCGATTGACGTTCCGGTTGAAAAAATGAAAGAAAAAGATGTTTTATTTGTGCTTTTCGGAGAAGCTCTCGAAAGAGTGGAAAATGTTTCTAAATTTGCGGAAAATGATTCGGATAAATTTTGCGGCGCGGTTGCTATCTTGGAACAAAAATATTATGAAACCAATTCTGATTACATACGCACCGAGCTGGAGAAATACATGGTCAGAAAAGTGTGCCCGGTTTGCGGCGGAGACAGGTTAAATAAAAATGCCTTGTCTGTGGCAATTTGCGGAAAATCCATTAGCGATTTAACCAGGATGAATATCAAGCAAGAGATCGCCTTTTTGCTGGATACAAGAAACAAAGTAAGCAATAAATCCAAATCGGTCGTTGATGAGATTGTGAAGCGCTTGAAATTTTTGGAAGATATCGGATTGGATTATCTCTCATTGATAAGATCTTCTGAAACTATTTCTGCCGGAGAAGCGCGCCGGGTCAAACTGGCCACACAGCTCAGTTCATGTTTGCAGGGCATTACTTATATTTTGGATGAACCTTCAATCGGATTGCATCGCAAGGATGACGATAAGCTTTTGATTTCAATGCAAAAACTTCGCGATCAGGGCAATTCCGTTTTGGTTGTCGAGCATGACGATTATTTTATTCGTAATGCTGATTTTATTATTGATATGGGGCCCAAATCGGGGGAAGCGGGAGGAGAAATTATTGCGGTGGGAACTCCGGCTGAAATTATGAAATCGGATTGCGTGACGGGCGAATATCTTTCCGGCAGAAAAAGAATTGAGCCTCAGAAGAAATTCCGCCAAGGAAACGGAAAATTAATTTCTATTGAAAACGCCACGGAACATAATTTGAAAGATGTTAGCATACAAATTCCTTTGGGAAGATTTGTCTGTGTAACCGGGGTTTCCGGTTCGGGAAAATCAACTTTGATAAATGATATTTTGGCCAAAGAACTTGCTAAAAAACTTCATCGCGCCCAGGCCGAACCGGGCAAGTGCAAGAAAATTAATGGCATTAAAAATGTAAGCAAGGCAATCTGCATTGATCAGTCTCCGATAGGAAGAACTCCGCGCAGCAACCCTGCAACTTATACTGGAATTTTTACTCATATCCGTGAACTTTTTGCCGATACTGTTCAGGCTAAGGCAAAGAAATTCAAGGCCGGTCATTTCAGCTTTAACGTCAAGGGAGGCCGATGCGAGAATTGCAAGGGGGATGGTGCCACAAAGCTGGAGATGTATTTTCTGCCGGACGCTTATGTTGAGTGCGAGCAGTGTCATGGAAAGAGATATAACACCGAAACGCTAGAAGTTGAATACAAAGGTATTAATATTGCTGCCATACTGGATATGAGCGTTGATCAAGCTATGGATTTTTTCTCCGATGTTCCGGCGCTTTTTCATAAATTATCTATTCTGAGCGATGTCGGTTTGGGATATATGCGTCTTGGGCAAAGCGCGACAACTCTTTCCGGCGGAGAGGCTCAAAGGATAAAACTTGCAACTGAATTAGCGCGCCCGGTCAAAGAAGGCAAGACAATTTATATTCTGGACGAGCCGACGGTTGGGTTGCATTTTGACGATACCAAGAAACTGCTTGCGGTTCTTAATAAGCTTGTTGATAGGGAAAATACGGTTTTAGTAATTGAGCATAATATGGAAGTTATAAAATGCGCTGATTGGATAATCGATCTCGGACCCGAAGGCGGCGATCTCGGAGGAGAAATTATTTTTGA
>CAZKLR010000031.1:3129-4588 GCA_964553695.1 uncultured Candidatus Saccharibacteria bacterium
AATGTGCTAAAATCATAATATAAATTTATCATTTTTTAAATGACTGAAATTGAAAAGGCAATTCTGGCCACGCTTGCTTATTACGACATCTTTGACTATCCATTGACCGGATTTGAAATCTGGCGGTATTTGATTTGCAGAAAAAATTTTGACGGAGAAAAAATACAGGCAGGGGATTTATTCGAAACTTTAAAAGAGAGCGAATTTTTAAGAGAAAAAATATCCCACAAATTCGGTTTTTATTTTTTATGCGGGCGAGGAGAAATAGTTGAAAAAAGATTATGGCGGAAAAAGCTTGCTGATCAAAAATGGAAAAAACTCAAAAGAATTTTTAAAATAGTTGCCCTTGTACCTTTTGTTCGCGGAATATTTGTGTCAGGTTCATTGGCGATGGAAAACAGCAAAGATGATTCGGATGTGGATATAATTGTCGTTGCTCAAAATGGAAGAATCTGGACAGTGCGGACTTTTATGACTCTGCTGACTTCTATGCTCGGGGTTCGCAGGCATGGAGAAAAAACAAAAGATCGCATATGTCTTAATCATTACATTACCGATAAGTCTCTGAAAATTCCTTTTGAAAGCCTTTACAATGCCGAGAGCTACGTGCATCTTGTTAATGTTTATGATGAAGACGGGAAGATTTTTCAGGAATTTCAGATTGAAAATAATTGGCTTAAAAAATATATTTTAAATTATAAAATATCGGAATTAAAAAATGTCAGAACAATAAAAAGAAGCAGGATTTTCCTGCCGATATCCAAAGCGGCCGAGTTCATGCTTTCCGGGTTTGCGGGAAAATATTTGGAAAATATTTTTTGCACGATAGAAAGCCGGCGCATCCAGAAAGATCCTCTTTATAAAAAAGCCGGAGGAAGAATCACAATTGATAATAGCCAGCTGGAATTTCATCCTGACTCACACGAAAATTTTATCATTCCGGAGTTTAACCAGCGAATGGCGAAATTGGAGCTATATGAATTTGCAGGCCAGCAAGATTCCGGATTGAATAGATAACTTAGAGGCTGCTAGCCTCTTTTATGATGGAATAAAATCCTATTGTTTATTTGCATCATTGACAATCTTTGGCGCGAATATATAATAGAGTTAGCACTCGTGAAGAAAGAGTGCTAATCTAATTAATAATTAATTTATCGCGCTTTAAGCGCTTAGGAAAGGAGCTAGATATGAAACTAAAACCTCTCAGCAATAAAATCATTCTTGAGCCGGTTTCATCGGAAGAAAAAACCAAGAGTGGAATTATAATTCCCGATACGGTGAATCAAGAAAAACCGGAGCAGGGAAAAGTCTTGGCAGTAGGTCCGGGAAAACTTTTAAAAAACGGAGAAAGAAGCAAAATGGATGTAAAAGTCGGGGATGTTGTCATTTTTTCCAAATATTCTCCTAGTGAAATCAAAGTGGACGGCAAAGAATTTTTGGTCGTTTCCGAGGAAGATGT
>CAZKLR010000031.1:4688-9421 GCA_964553695.1 uncultured Candidatus Saccharibacteria bacterium
AATATGGCAAAAGATGTTAAATTTAGTGAGGATGCCAGGCAATCTATTAAGCGTGGAATCGATAAGGTTGCTGATGCAGTCAAAGTTACCATTGGTCCGAAGGGAAGAAACGCGATTTTAGATAAAGGATACGGAGCTCCTACTATTACCAATGATGGTGTTAGCATCGTAAAAGATATTGAGTTGGAAGATAAATTTGAAAATATGGGAGCGCAGCTTTTGCGCGAAGTTGCTTCCAAAACCAATGATATTGCGGGAGATGGAACTACAACTTCAACCATTCTTACCCAGGCTATAATTGGAGAAGGCCTAAAATATGTCGCTATGGGTGTTAATCCGGTTGGAATTCGCTACGGTATTGAAATTGCCGGAAAAGAAGTTATTGCCGAGTTGCAGGCTAGCGCCAAAAAGATAAAAAGCCGTGCGGAAATTGCCCAAGTGGCGACTATCTCTGCGGAAGATGCTGAGACCGGAAGTGTTATCGCTGAAGTTATGGAAAAAGTAGGGCAGGATGGAGTCATTACCGTTGAAGAATCCCAGACTTTCGGTTTTTCCAGTGAAGTGGTTGAAGGTATGGAATTTGATAAAGGATATGTGTCTCCATATATGATCACTGATACGGAGAAGATGAAAGCTGAAATGAATAATCCTTATATTCTGATTACCGACAAAAAGATTTCTTCTCTGAATGAAGTCCTTCCAATACTTGAAGCCGTTGCTCAGGCCGGAAAGAAAGATATTGTGATTATTGCTGAAGAAATCGAAGGTGAGGCTCTTACTACCTTGATTATTAATAAGTTGCGCGGGACATTTAATGCACTTGCGATCAAAGCTCCTGGATTTGGGGACAGAAGGAAAGAAATGCTGGCTGACATTGCCGTGGTTACGGGCGGAAAAGTCGTGTCAGAGGAAACCGGCACGAAACTTGAGAATGCAACTTTGGAAATGTTGGGAACCGCCAAGAAAGTTATTGCCACTAAAGACAATACAACTATCGTTGACGGTGCTGGAATTAAAAAGGACATTCAAACGAGAATTGATCAGATCAGAAAGCAAATTGAAAACACTACATCAAGTTTTGATAAGGAGAAATTGCAGGAACGGCTTGCTAAATTATCAGGCGGAGTCGCGGTCTTAAAAGTCGGAGCTGCTACTGAATCTGAACTTACCTATAAGAAGCATAAAGTAGAAGACGCTTTGGCTGCTACTAAGGCTGCCGTTGAAGAAGGTATTGTTGCCGGAGGTGGAACCGCTCTTGTAAAAGCTGGAGTGGCTGTTTCCAAAAAATTTGCAGATGGCAATCTTGTTACCAATAATGGCGGTTTCGAAGATGAAACGGCTGCAGGTGTGAAAATTTTACTAAGAGCCTTGGAAGAACCTTTGAGACAAATTGTCCAAAATGCGGGCAAGGAAGAAGGCGCTGTTATAGCGAATTTTGTCAAAAATGATAAAGCCAAAAATTCCGGATATAATGCAGTTACCAACAAGACTGAAAGCGATATGGTCGCTGCCGGAATTATTGATCCGGTAAAGGTTACTCGAACCGCTCTGGAAAATGCTATTTCTGTTTCTGCTATGCTTCTGACCACGGAAGTTGCCGTTACTGATAAGCCAGAAAGTAAAGAGCATGATCATGGTCATGGCGGTATGGGCGGAGGTATGGGCATGGGAATGTAGAATCCTGTTTCTTACCTCGAATTATAAATAAAATCCCGTTTTTGCGGGATTTTAAATTTGTATAAAAGAAGGTTTTGTGATATTCTATATCTAAAGAATTGTGCATATGCTCTTTTGCGATCGCCGGATCGCAGAGATTATTAATTTTTAAACAACAAAAATGGATACAGCAATTTTATTCTTAGTCGGTCTTATTGCAGTATTGGTAATTTGGTTTATTGCAGTTTACAATGGTCTTATAAGATTGAAAGTAAGGACTGATGAAGCTTGGAGTGATATTGATGTGCAGCTTAAAAGGCGTTACGATTTAATTCCAAACCTGGTTAATACCGTGAAAGGATATGCCGCACATGAGAGCGGAGTGTTTGAAAAAGTTACCGAAGCCAGGACAAGAGCAATGAATGCCGGAACTGCCGCGGAAAAAGGTCAGGCTGAAAATGTGCTTGCCGGAACGCTTAAAACTCTTTTTGCAGTTGCGGAGAATTATCCGGAACTTAAAGCTAATACTAATTTCCTAGAACTCCAAAGGGAACTCTCTGACACTGAAAACAAGATTCAAGCTTCCCGTCGTTTTTACAATGGCAATGTCCGTGATCTTAATACCAAGATTCAGGTTTTTCCAGACAGTATTGTTGCTGGTATATTGAAAATCGAAAAGAGGGAATTTTTTGAAATAGAAGAAGCGGAACAAAAAGAAACTCCCAAAGTTGAGTTCTAAAATTTTTGAGAAATAAAATTATTCTGTCTGATTTATGCTGAAAAAAACAGATAAAATCTTTTCAATTTTGGCGATGATCATTTTGACTTGCAGTTTGTTTTTTGTTCAAAATGTTCGTGCGGCAACTACGGAAATGACTGCAAGTTGTACCAATAACAACGGAGGGTCGGGAGATCCTGAGACTTGTAATGTGTATAATGATATAAAAATAGATGGCAGCAAAGTGGAAAAAGTAGAATTAATGAGCGCTACTTTTGATGATTCTGGGGAAATTATCATTACCTCTCCTTCGGGAAAAACAAATATGATTCCAAGTATTGGTACTGGATGCTTGCAAAGCCATGGCTATGAAGATGTTACGGAACTTTTTACAGAGGCTGGAATGTATACCGTGCATGTAAATCCCAAAAATGATTGTGGTGATGAAATAAGTTCGTATGCCTATTTTACTGTTACTTATGAAGATCCTCTTTGCCAGCGTGAGGGTTCTCTCGAGTGTAATACTCCGGGCCCTTGTGAAACTTTGCCGGGAAAATGTGTAGTGGTTGGAGAAGCAGAAACTTGTAAATATGCTCCTGATAATTCTCTTTGCACTACTGCTCCTTCTAATTCCTGTCTGACTTTGCCGGGAAAGTGCGTGGTAGTGGGAGGGGAAGAAGTGTGTCAATATACGGTCAGTAATGAGAGCTGCGATGTTGATGGAAATTCATGTACTTATGATACTTGTATCAGCAATGACAATGGCACCTCTGCATCTTGCAAAGCGGGACCAAATCTTTGCAGCGGGTTGATTCCTTGCGGAAGACTGGCGGATAATCCTTCTACGCCCACTATAAACGAAACTGATCCTTGCGGGGCATGCTCTATTATAATCTTGGCATCAAATATAATAAATTTTCTTGTAGGAATAATGGCGCTGCTTACTGTGCTGGCAATAGTTTTCGGGGGATTTTTATATGTATGGTCGGCTGGCAATGTAAATCTGGTTGCAGCGGCGAAACAAAATTTTGGAAAAATTATTCAAGGATTTGCTATAGTTTTCTGTGCTTGGTTGATTATTAATTTGCTGATGATTCTTTTTGGATTCAGTGATCCTTTGGGGGATGGTGCTTGGATGAAATTCGAATGTAATTTTTAAATTTTCAATATGGCAACATTATATACACAATCAGACAGCAATACGCGAAAAACCTATCTTCTAATTTCCATTTTCTTGATTTTTGTTATCGGAGTGGGATGGGTGTTTTCGGAAGCTATGAATTCAAGCGGCATTCTTTGGTTTGCTGTGATTTTTTCTATGCTTATGAGTATTGGCAGCTACTGGTATTCTGACAAAATGGTGCTTATGATGAGCAATGCTCATCTGATCGAATTTGAAGATAATAAAGAATTGTATCGTTTAGTAGAAAATCTTTGTATTACTGCCGGACTTCCTTTGCCTAAAATTTATGTAATAGACGATTCTGCACCCAATGCTTTTGCGACTGGCCGTGATCCTGAACATGCTGTCATTGCGGTAACGTCCGGTCTTTTGCAAAAACTTGACCGCAGCGAGCTGGAAGGCGTAGTTGCGCATGAACTTTCTCATGTAGGAAATCGGGATATTCTGCTTTCAACGGTAGTGGTAGTTTTAGTTGGAATTGTGGCATTGCTGGCTGATTATTTTCGCAATTTTTTATGGTGGGGAGGAAACAGGGACAGTAACGAAGGCAATAATAATGCTATTATTACAATCTTGGCAATTATACTTTCTTTGCTTGCTCCTTTTTTTGCTACTCTTATACAATTGGCAATTTCACGAAAGCGGGAGTTTCTTGCTGATGCTGATGGAGCGCTTTTAACGCGCTATCCGGAAGGACTTGCCAGCGCATTGGAAAAAATTTCAGCCGATCAGGAGCCTTTGGAGGTTGCTAATCGTGCCACTGCTCATCTATATATTGCAAGTCCGTTCAAGGGAAATAAAGTGAGTAAGTTGCTTATGACTCACCCTCCTGTCGAAGAACGCATTGCAGCTCTTCGCGGTATAAATATTCAATAAAGGTCTGAAATAAGAAGTTTTTTCTTATCGGGCTGAAAATTTGTGATTTGCAAATTACAAGATATAACAATAAACAATGAAAATTTTTGGAAAAATAATCTCAATTTTTTTACTGTTCTTGATAGTTTTTTCTTTCTCCGGCTGTTCTATTCGCAAGGCTGAAAGGTCTTTTGGCGATATTCCGATTCAAGAGGGGAAAAATGATCCTTCCGATACTGACGGCGATGGGCTTACTGATATAGAAGAAGAGGAATTGGGCACAGATGCCAATCAAAAAGATACTGACGGCGATGGACTTAC
>CAZKLR010000032.1:0-9388 GCA_964553695.1 uncultured Candidatus Saccharibacteria bacterium
TCTCTTTATTGACCAGCTCTAGCATTTCTTGCTCGGCTTGGCTGTCAATTTTTACGTCGAGTGTTTCGAAATTTAAGTCGTAACGCTCGTTAGTTCCGGTCTTTATGTTCATAAAATCAAAATCTCTAACGGCAGTCTGAAGGAATCCTTTGAATATACTATCAAGGCGGCTGTTTATTTTTGCTGGATCTTGTGAAACAAATGCTACAAATTTTGATTCTGCCAGTTCATTTTTTATAAAGGCAGGCAATGCCAGGGAGATAATTATTGAAACAAGAATAAAAATCTTGAATATCCCATAAATGAGAGACAATGCCATACTTGATGCTTTTTGAACTTTTGTATTTATGACTAAAGAAAAGTTTGTTTTTTTAAATATGTAATCCAAGAGAAAAAGAAGAGCTGCTTTTATCAAAGCTATATTTAGGAAAAAGCCTATGACTTTTGAGTATGTTTGAGGGATATCAAGTTCCGAGGTGATAAAATCGGCAGTGATGCCATATGTAAATAATGCTGCAACTATTGCTACAGCAACACTAAAAAGTTCTGATAAAATTTCTTTAGGTTTCTTTTTAGTTTCAGATACAACAAAAAACAGGAGGTATAAAATGATAATAATGTCTATATAATTTTCCAACATATTGTTTTTTGTTTTAAGAACTTTATTCTGTTCGCGAACGATCTATGATCGCATAGGCTATATTGTCATAATGGTCGCCTACTCTTTCGAGATGATAAAGCGCATTCATAAAATATTTCCCGGCCTCTTCAGTACACTTGCCTTCCTTAATGCGATTAATGTGATTTGCAGTTATTTTTTTTATAATTTCATCAACCTTATTTTCGTGTTCTGCGATTTCGTTGGCCAGTTTCAGATTATTTTCGTCTAAAGATTTTATAATTAAATTTTGCATAATTTTTAATTTGCCATATACCGCAGTAAGTTCGTCGCAAGCCTTTTCGGAAAAATTAACTCTTTTGTCGTTTTCGAGATTTACAAATATTTGTGAGGTTGAAAAAATATGATCACATAAATGTTCAATGTCTGCAACTACGTGCATAAGACTGTATAGTGTCATTGCATTTTCCCTGCTGAGATTTTGCTGAGATATCTGTACCATATATTCAGATATCTTTTCAGTCATTTGATCTATTTTGTTTTCATCCGCTTCCACATTTTTCAAGAGGTCAGTTCTGTTTTCGAAAAAAATTTTACGCGAAGATTCTAGCATAGTGTAAGAAATTTTTGCCATTTCTACCGTCCCCCTGTTCACTTGCTGAAGCGATACTGACGGTGTGCATATAAGCTTTTTATCTAAATAAAATAGAGTATGTTTTTTTATAGATTTATTGGAAGGAAGAATTTTTTCTATTGTTTTTATAACAACTGGCGTAAAAGGAATGAAAATTAATGCGGCTATTATATTGTAGAATGTATGGGCATTTGCAATTTGCCTTCCAGTGTCGTTTGAGGTTAATGCTGCTATTTGATAGAAAGCATCAAAAAATAACAAAAATACTGCGATTCCGAAGCAATTAAATATTAAATGAATAAGAGCCAGCTTTCCGGAAAGATTATCACCTCTTAAAACTCTATAAGTTATTTTTAGGCTTGAGCCCAAATTGATTCCAAGTATAATAAATAAAGCTGTGCGCAGGTTTATAATGGAAGCAATGCCAAGTGCCACGATTAGTATGGCTGTGGCACTTGCACTGCTTAGTATGACAGTTGCAAAAGCGCCTGAGACAATTCCTGCCGCCGGCGATTGGGTCATAGAAGTTATCACACTTACAAATATTTCATTTTTTGACAAAAAGCTAACACCTTTAAAAATAAAATCCATTCCTAAAAACAGAAAGCTGAATCCGATTAGGGCCTCTCCTACTCTTTTATGAATTTTTTTGGTTACGGCTATATGTATATATACTCCCAATGCTAAAAAGATTAGAGCATAGCTGCCTATTCTCATAGATGCTAATTGAGTGGCAATAGTGCTTCCGATATTTGCCCCAAGCATGACTGGAATGGCGCCTTCCAAGCCCATAAACCCTCCGGTTATAAGTCCGATTAGCATAACGGTTGTTGTGCCGCTGCTATGAATGAGAGAAGTTATTCCGGTGCCAATGGCCACTCCCCTAATTGGATTGTTGTTTGTTTTCTTTAGAGCTTTTTCAATATTTGATCCAAGAATCTTTTGAAGATTTATTCCGGACAAATGAATTCCATACAGAACCAGAAAAAGTCCTCCGATTATTTCCAAAAAAGGATTGTCTCCTGTCATAATAAATGATAAATGGTTAGAAATGTTGTAAAGTTTTCAAGAAGAATTAGCGTTTTTGAACAATTGCTTCTTCGTTGCTGATGCTATAATCATCAAACAGTTCAGTCGTTAATTTTTTTGCCGTGCCGGTTATGTTTTGCAAGGCAAAGGTGTCGCTACCAGCTGCTGTTACTTCGTTCATTATATCCATAGGTTTGTCTGCATTTTTTTCTTGAGGCTCTACTTCAATTTGGAATACGATTTCTTTGGCCGAACTAAGTATTCCTTCATTGGATTTTAATCTCGGAATTTCCCAGACTAGTTGATTCAAATTCTGATTGTAATAAAAACTCTCTGTGGTGATTGATGTATTATCCTCTGCTTCTCCCGCTTGTTGCGAGTTTTGAGACTGGCTTTGCACGTCTTGTGTTAAAATTTCTCCTTTTGAACTGATGTATTTGCCAGTCCACCTGACTCCTTCTGGCAGGGTTGAAACTATTTTTATATTTTCAACATCATTAAAAAGGTTTCTTATAATCCAGTGGATTGTATAATAAGTTTTCTCGCCCACTCTCGGAGGTAAGGCTCCCCCATTTGCAATTCTTCCATCGTCATTAAAATATCCCTTGGATTCTATTGCTAAAAAAGATTTAACTTTGGTTGTCTTGGTAATATTTGCAATTTCCTGACTGGCGGTTCCTATCGTTATATTATTTTCCAGCGTAAAATTTTTATCACTTTCTTTTTCGATGGTGAAATAGTCTTTTGTTTTCACTTTGAATGTTATAGTCCCCTTGTCTTGTGGCTTTAACTGTGCAAGTTCGGGAACTTTCAATGCACTCCAAACAATCTCATTAGTTTTAATTGTTCCTTTTTCTGCCTGAATCGATGTTAGATCAAAATTGCCTTTAAGGGAGCTTTTTACTATTAATCCTCTCAATTCTTTTTCGCTTTGATTTTCGAAATCTATCTTATATTCCAATTCTTCATTTTTTCCGGCGACATAATCTTCCCATCCGTTAACTGTCATCGAAACTAGAATTTCCGGTTTGATAATCTGGAAATCTTTTGATTGTTCGATATATTTTATCATTTCTCCATTTTCTTCAAGTAGATATAGATTTGCTTTGACAGTCTCTTGTTTATTTTCGCTTTTAAACGAACCTAAAATTTTAATTGTTTTTTCGCTAGTAGCCGATAAATTTTCTATTTCAAAATTAAAAACATTATTTCCTTCATCTTCTCTAGTAGTAGAGGTTTCTGAAGATGTATAGCTGAAGCTTTCAGGGAAGTCTATTTCTATATCTGCTTTTGAAAAACTTCTGTTGCTTTTGTTTTTCACGGTGAAAGTCAATTCTGTATCTGTGCTATTTTTTATTCCTTCTTCTGGAAAAGCAATGTTCAATTCCACCGGTACGGAAGAAATTTTAATTGGTGCAGTGATATTGGTTTCGAAATTGGAATTGAAGTTAGCAGGTTTATATTTCATTACAGCTCTAAAATCTTTAGTGTCTCCTTTGTTGCCTATAAGCTTGCCGTAAATACGAACTTTATCGGTTGAATTAGCCGCAACGTTTCCTGCTTGCCAAGAATATATTCCTCCTTCTTTGATGATATTTTTATCGCTTGATATCATAAGAAAATCTTCCGGAAAGGTTATTTCCATTTCTACATCCCTTAATGCGACTTCGTTGTCGTTTTTATATCCAATGGCAATGCTGATTTCGTCGCCGCTTTCTATGTCTTCCGGTGCTTCAACGAACATTGTGACTTTTTCATTGGCAAAAGACTTCTGGCCCTTTGTGTAGGAAAGATAAGCAATCGCTGAAATTACAAGCAGGATTATTAATCCGCCAATTGCCATTTTTTTCTTGTTTTGTTTGGGCTTTTCCTCTAAAAAGTCTTCTTGTTCCGGATCGTTTTTTTCTTTGTTTAGATAATCTCTAATCTCCGATTCCTTATTCTCATTTTTTGTTTCTAAATTTATCGTTTCCATAATATTTTGATAGTTAATACTCTAAATATTATACAATAAAAAAAGATACAAATCAAAAAAAGTTTTAGATAAAAAATAAATCAAAAACCGCTTTGGGCGGTGTTTTGTAAAAAATGAGCCGTGATTAAAGAATGGTTAATCAAAACTCTTGTGTTTCTCGTGTTTATCTAAAACACTTCTGGTCGTTTGGCTTTAATAATTCCAGATTGTTTGTAATTTGCTTTTAAAAACAAGATTGTTGCTATCGCGGCTATAAGAGCGCTTAGGAGCATCCCAAAAAAAATTGAACTGTGATCTGTGGTAAAATTCACAATATTTATAAATATGAGAGAAAATAGCATATACATTTGGCTGCGAATGCTTAGAGTTGTCGCGCGATGAGAAGAAGGAACGGTTTTGTGAATAATATTACCAATATATATATCAAAAGATCCTGAAGCAAACGTAAGAAGAGCGATAGAAAGTACCACCAAAAAAGCGATTTGGCTGCCAAAGAATAATGAAGAAACAAAATCGACAAAAAGATATATTAGCATAATGCCTTTCCAATCGACTCTCTTTTTTATTTTGTGGTAAAGACTTGCACCGAGAATACCGAATATATTTACGATAATATAAACGGCACTAAAATAAGTAAGAGGGATTCCGGCTCCCTGCATCGCGGGTTGATAATAATTAAAAAGCACGTCCCATATTCCTCCCATAATAGAAAAGATGATTACCGTATTCCAGACAGTTTTATGTTTCAATAAATATCCTAAGCCTTCTTTGAGTTGATCCAAGGACTTGCTGATACTCTTTTCTCTAGTAGGCTCTTTAAAACTGAAAGCCAAGAATACGCATATGAGGTTTGCTATAGCAGACAATAGAAATGGCAATTTAGGATCAATGGAATAAAAATAGACACCAAAAATGGAAGCAATAAGCCTTCCGGTAAAATAATATTTCATAAACTTTGCCTGAGTCTGCTCGTATTTTTCTTCTTTGCCTAGAGAAAGCAAAGTATCATAGATGAAAGCACTGAAAATTCCAGTCCAACAGGCTGTTCCGATTCCATTTAGAGCAAAAGCTAGAAAAAACATTTCAAAGGAGTTAGACAGGAATATTATGGCGTTGAGCAGTGCGAAGGCTATGTTTCCTGTAATTAAGATTGACTTACGCGAATATTTGTCTGCCCAAACGCTGGAAGGAATATCTAGTAGAGCAGATGTCGCATAAGAAGCTCCTAGAATCAATCCTATTTGTGTCATGCTTATGCCATGTTCCAAAAAGAAAATGATAAAAACGGGAAATGGAAACCACATCCCGTCTACTAGGGTTATAAAGCAAGTCTTTCTTATATTTCCTTCTAGTTTTTCTGAATTCATTCTGTTCATTGGATCATTTAAAAATGCTTATTTTTTAAAAAACCTTACGATTTATTATATTAGAAAATTATACTTCGGAGGATTTTTTCCATTCTTTCTCAATTTCCTCTTCAACTTTCCTTTTTGCTTCCTCCAAAAGCTCTTTACTCTCTCTCCTGAGTTTATGACTTTCTTGTATTTTTGCGGCTATTTGTTTTTGAATATCTGATTTGATCAGCGGAATTTTAAGATTCAAGATATCCTCATCTTTTATCACAGGATAAGACGTTCCGCAATTGTATCTCAGGAGCAATTCTTTGATATGAGCAGTCTTCAAAAAAACCATCAAAACCTCTTTTTTATAATCGGTCTTTTCCTGCAAAACGGTGAAGGCTCCACTGCCTAATAAATTATCCATATCAAAATCAATGAAAGAGATCGCGCCACGATATGGCCTTACTTTTGAAATCAATAAATCATTCTTAAACAACTTTCTCTTTCCGTTAGCAGGAATTTCATTTGCCTCTCTTCTTGTAGGAATTATTTCTCCGTTTGAAACATTTATATCTCCTATCTCAATATAATTGCAATAATCCGTATCTTTCTTTGATAAAGCAATGTTCTGCTTAAATTGATTTTTTACAATATCCCAACCGCCTTTATACTTTTCAACTTTTCCAATAATCTCTTCATATTTTGGCTGA
Organism: uncultured Candidatus Saccharibacteria bacterium; assembly: GCA_964553695.1. Taxonomy (GTDB): domain Bacteria; phylum Patescibacteriota; class Minisyncoccia; order JAHIHE01; family JAGLIN01; genus STD2-77. The sequence continues at coordinate 6,308 of CAZKLR010000032.1, forward strand.
AAATATTCACTGTCATATCTTCCCGCCTCGTCGATCTCTTTTTTAGTAGTCTCAAAAGCTAAGACCTTTTTAGCTTTATAACCCATAAGTCCAAGCTCGGTCAAAAGCAATTCTTCGGCTTCGCGATAAAGTTGTTTAGAACTATCTTGCTTCTTATATGCTTCTTTTGCCTTATCTTCTATCTCTTCCTGAAAAGATTTTAACAGTATCGGGAATCTCAAATTTCTAACAGTTCCGGTTGATATTGTCGGCTGAGCAACAATCTTTTGTTGCCTAAGCAACTGAGAAAAACCAAACTTTGTATTAAAAAAGATTGATAAAAAATATGGGTTTTGTTTACTTTTATCTATTTTCACAGCAATTATATTCGGGCTAATAGTTGCTCTTTGGCGAGTAAATATTCCTGTCCTGATATCCCCTACTCTTGCAAAAAATAAATCACCGGATTCAAAAATTTTAAGATTTTTATCTTTTACATCTTTTTCTAAAATATACACCAGATTTTCTTCTTCTATTGAATAATTTTTTATATTAAAAGGTCTTACAACCTCAACTCCGCTTTCGGTATATGTACTATCTAATATTGTTGAACCAAAAGGACCACACACAACAGAAAAAGCGACCTCTTGTAAAGAGGGACATTTTTCCAACTTCTCTTCAATTTTTAAATATTCAGGCTTAAAATACTCCGCATCATATCTCTGAGCTTCCAAAATATCTGAATATTTTATCATGCTAATTTGTGCCATATTGATTTTAGTGGTTTTTAAACGTTATTCGTTATTTTCTATTATGGGATATCTATCCTTTCCAAAAACTCAATTTTTGCTTTTTCGCCCATTTTTCAAACGCATACGCAATTTCCTTGAGATCGTGTTTTTGAACCAAATGATTGTGTTCATCCAATTTCCTATTTCCATTCTCATCTTTTTCATAGATCTCAAGTCCTGAATTGTCCTTGCCACTGCATTCGCTGACCGCCATAAAGATAGGATAGTCTTCAACTTTAGGATTGATTTTATCATCCCATTTCTGCACGAACAAAACCGAGGTTTTTGTTCCCGTATGCGGTTTGAAAGTGTTTCCATCAAGCCCGACCACGGCAAGCAGTCTGGCTTTTTGCATAATAAATTCTCTGATTCTTTCATCACTGGTATTATTGAATCGACCTTGCGGAAGCACAATCGCCATCCTGCCCCCAGGTTTTAAAAAGTCCAAATTTCTTTCGATAAACAAAACATCCCTGGAGACTTTGCTGGCTTTTTTATTATTATTGAAAGCGACTTCATAGTTTGCAATCAATCTTGAGTCCTTGATATCCCCTGCAAACGGCGGATTAGCCATAACGATATCAAAATTAAATTCTTTCGGATTTTTCCTGTCCTTTGCCAAGTCCAGCATCCTGTAAAAACCTTCCAAATAAGTTCTGCTCCACGAGCTGTCTTTGAGCTTTTCTTCCCATCTCATATAGTCCAATGTGTTCAGATGCAGGACGTTAGTCTTACCATCTCCCGCAATCATATTGAGCGTTCTGGCGACCCTTACCGATTTTTCATCAAAATCAATTCCAAAAACTTTATTTACATAATCCTTTTGCTCGTTGGTAAGTCTTTGGTTGGAAAAGTTGGAAAATTGCGCTTTTCCTTGGCTTTTCAGCTTTTCCCAAACATTAAAAAGCGTGTGTACGGTGAAACCGCAGCTTCCGCAAGCCGTATCAATCATATAATCTGTCGGTTGAGGATTCATCATATAGACACACATATCAATGACATTTCTTGGCGTGAAATACTGGCCTTTCTCACCCTTGGCTGATTTATTCACCAGATATTCAAAAGCTTCGTCTATAACCTGCAAATTGGAGTTGAAAAGCTTTACGTTCTGAAGAAAACCAACGCAAATCTGCAAATGATTTTCGTCAGTAATACGAAGAGGTTCGCCTTTTTCAAAAATCCCCTGCCATTTGTCTTTGGCTTTTTGAAATAGATTGTTCACAACTTCTTTAGTATAGTGTGCGTCTCCTCGGCTACGAAATTCCAATTTTCGAAAATCACTATTGTCTATTTTTAATAGGATTTCTTTGTCGGAAAGCTCAGGATTTTGTTTTTTGATAATCTTAGATTGGTTTTCGATATCTACGCGATTGTCCGCGCTCTCCATCTCGTCATAAAGTTTGGTAAAGATAAGTTTAAACACCTCTTCAAAAACATCCACACCCGCATTAGACAATACTTCATCCTCCATTTCTTCGATGAGTGTTTTCAAAGATTTCCTCTCTTCCGTAAGTCTGTCCTTCTGCATCAATTCCAAATATGTAAATATCTCATTCTTTACATCATCAATGGTTTCCGTTGCTTTAGGAATATCCAAAAGCGGCTCGAAATAGTTCGGGTCCAGTCTTTCGTAATAATTAATTTCCACTCCGTTTGTCCAGATGGCAAGAGGAGCGCCTGTGGCATTGGTATAACTTTTTAGTTGATCCTTTCCGTCTTTGGCATTGTGTTTTTTGATTTCAAGAACACAATATATACTAGTTTTGTCTTTTTTATTAAGGATAACAATATCTGCGAATTTCTTCTCCCTACCGAAAGATACAGTATACTCAACATCCAACAAATCTATCGCATATCCATACTCATTAATTAGTTTATCAAGCATTAACTGTCTTACAATTTCCTCCGGCTTTACCTGAATATCTTTATTCCTTTTTAGACACTTGATAAAATATTTTTTGTCTTTTTCAAAGATATTTTCTTCGATTCTGTCAATGCTTTCACTTGAAAAAATCGTTAAGTCATATTTTCCGTCTGATTCAATCAGCCGTGCTAGATTTATATTTTCCATCTATATTGTTTAGATTTTATCAAAAAAAGAGCCTCCCCCTCGCCTCCTTGTAGATTATCATTATTTTAGGTACATTTCCCATCCCGAAGCATTTACGAGCTTAAGGTCTATGCTTATAGTATAAACCCTGTCAGCGGAATGTAAAGCGAGGCAACAAAAAAACACCGTTTCAAGACGGTGCTTTCAAAATGAGCGGGTGATGGGAATCGAACCCACGTCCTCAGCTTGGAAGGCTGATAT
>CAZKLR010000033.1:0-4357 GCA_964553695.1 uncultured Candidatus Saccharibacteria bacterium
TAAGTTTCATTATGTACAACATTGTCAGTGCTGACGTTATCAGCACTGGAGCCTGCGCTTACTACTGTGCTCATTATTAATAAGCACAGCACCAATTTAACGATTTTGCTTATCATTTTAGGTTTCTCCTTTTACCTAAAAGGAAAAACCCATTCCATTGACCTTTGTTTTATAAAACCTCTTTTTGAGAACCAGGACTTCCACCCCCTGATTCTTGAAAGGAAGCTTAGCACCAGTATCTAAAATCTGTCACGCTTTTAGCCACAGGGCGAATTATTACTATAAGTAATAATGAAGTTAGCTCATTTTGAGTAATGAAACTCATTAGTACTAAAAAATATTAATTTAAAATGCCCTCACAAAAAGAGCAGCCAAGAAGAGAGGACTCTCATGACTGCCTATTAACACACATCATCTAATACGTATTATTTCATACGCAAATATATGACTCAAATAACAACTCCGAAATTGCCAACCTCTCCTCGGGTTCTCCCAAGGCATATTTTTCTTCCTCCAATTCCTTATTATCCTCAGTTATAATTGTTATTCTGTATTCTAACTCCTTTTTAATTGTTTCTCGTTCTTCTCCTTCATACTTCTTGCCTCGACTTTCGCCTAATTGATCTATGGCTAAATCGAGATTAGTTTTCAGCTCTTCTTCATTTGTGATATATAACCTTGTGCTACCATCAGCTTCTTTTATTATTGTATAGCCTTGTTCTTCCGCTATTGCTGGGGATTCTAAGCCAACAAAATCCGAAGAAGAAAGTAGCACAATATAACTACCAGCATCCATTTGTCTTTTTATTTCATCCTTTACTGAATTAAAGGGAATATTTTTTAGTCCCATTGCATTATTTAACAAAACAATATCAGCTGAATAGCAATCATAAGCTACATCTTCAAAATCCGGCACATATGTTGGCATAAGTACTGGATCTCCATCATGTCCAGTTATGCTAACATTCACATTATAAGAATCAATGTTAACAACTTCGATTCTGATTATTTTTTCGTTTTGGTATTCTTTCAATTTTATGGTTTCACAGGCAGAAATCAAATCTGGATAATAAAATATATCTCCTTTTTCTGCCTTTGTTCTGTTATAATCTTCTTCTGTCATTGAAATCCTGATTACCTTCCAGTCAGGATGCTCTGCTGCTGCCATTAAGATAGAATCTCTAAGATCTATTTCATTCTTTTGCGTTAGCCAGGGGAAATATCCCGCTAAGCTATTTAAATAATCTACACCAGCACAAGCAGCGGTAGTTGCCATACTAAAATTATACTGACTATTACTTGATTCTATCTCAAATTTGATTGTCTCAAAATAGATAGAACCATCACTATTTTGACCCTGATAGGGCGTTATTTTTATTCCATCCTCCGTCCATATCGGGTCATAATAATTATTATGCGCCGATACCACATTGCAACTTGCTGCCAAAGCTAGCAGCAAGACAACTAGATATAAAGAAAAATTTTTCATGTTATTTCACCCACTGTACAACTGCTGAATGAAACAACACTGTTTTATTTTTTTATTTTAACCCTTTTTAAAGAACTCCCAATTCATTCATTGTGTCATACTTTATCATAAAAATAGAATTTGTCAACCCCTTCTACTTCAAAAACGTAATCTTGCAACATCTGCCTATAAATAATCAATTTTGTTTCAGTTAAAAATTACAAAAATAGAGCAAAGAGAATTTCTCATTTGCTCAAAATCAATACAAGATTGACCGAATTTTTAAAACATTATTTTACGCAAACAACTGCGCCGGGGTCATATTAGACCCGATACGAACTTTATATGTATCAAAAATATACCGACAAAGTTGCGCATCATCTTTGTTTTCCACGGCATCAAATACTAAACCCTCACTTTCTGCATCGTAAAGGTCAGGTGCTTTTCTGGCATTTTCCAGATCGGCAATACTCTCAGCTTCATATGCAATACTTTTCGGATAGACATAATCATTCACCGCACTTTCCGGAAGAGAAATTCCATTTTCAAAAGCATATTTTTTACCTTTGATCACAGCCGCGGTGCAGTTTTCTTCCGACTGCATCTTTTCTTCATCGGTAATACCGACTACTATATGTTCAAGCCCGTCTTCTTCGCTTGTCATAGCCGAGATGAAAAAGCCTTGATCTGTATGCCACTCGATAGGATTATCGGTGCCAAACAGATAGCTAACCGCTTTCTCTTCCGTCGTTGTTGAAGAAAAAATTATTTCCGATCCGTGAGATGAAACAATCTTTGCTCTTGTTTGGGATTCATTGAAATGGAGGGCGGTTATTTCCATTCCGCTTCTCTGCCAATAATCCCCCGTCTCATTGACCAAGGTATCTAGATTGGCTTTATTGCCAAGCAGTTCCGGATACGGCACTGTTATCTTGGTTACTTCAAAGATCGTACCGGTATCAGGATCTATGTCTAAAAATCCTTGAATACTATTTCCAGAACTTAGGCTGTATTCCTCATAAGGAATTCCGAAATAGTCCGTTGAAGCGTGGACATTGCTTGCCAATCCGCAAAGAATCAAAACTATAATTGTGATTCTTGCAAATCCTGTTTTTGTTTCTGTTTTTATTTTTATATTCATTTTTTTACCTCATTGAGCTAACAAAAACGCATACAAGAGTATACGTTCAAAAACTCACCAGCACATATTAGCAGAAAAATGATATGGGGTCAACAGAAATATTCAAAAAAAATAAAAAAAATTACTTAAAACGGGAGGATTCTTAATATTTAGAATCCTGCCCGTTAGCAATTTAATATTCTTCAGACAATTCAGATCTGTCAGGTAGCTCTATTAACACGGTGTATTTGCCCGTGTTTGGATTGTATCCGTCGTGCTCCTGACCAAGCAATACATCGTTTTCCCCATGCGCCATTGAACACATAGTATTAAGAACGCTTGTGATCGAATCCATTTCCCAAAAGAAGAAATTTTCGTCCGGATACATAATATTTCTGACAACATTCATGCTGCCAATTTTCATATTCATAATACCCTGACTGGATTTGATCATGGTTCGAATGGAAGTGCCATCACAGTTAGTGATAGCAACAAATTTTCTATTTTCTCCATCTGTAAGCCATCTTACATAAAAAAGATCTTTTGTTTGACCATGCCAGATTATAGCTTGATCTCCGACAACCTGAAGTTCATCAATTTCTTCTTGCGTTAGAAATTGATAATCATATATTATTGGAGCTGAAATTTCTTTATTGGCATCAATCAACTCCATATTACTCTCTGCAGCCATTGCCACAGAAGAGCACAATACAAAACCCAAGAACAATAGGGTAAACATTGTCATATTTCTGTTTAACATTTAGCAATCTCCTTAATGTTTACCGTTTTTTAATTTTCGTTTTTGTTTTTTACCATACTCTTTTTTACTCCTGGGTCATAATCTATCACTAAAAATCATTTTTGTCAACCCCCAAATAATACAGCGTTAATACAGTGAACTTTGGCCCACCATATTTCGGAGTAGCGGGATTTATCCCGCGCTGCTATCATTGCGCATAAATCTACATTTGAAATAAAATACTAAATACGCGCGCAACAAATTGCGCTGCTCCAAAATTCAGAGCGAACTCAAGTTTGCTACTCATCTTTTCTTTTTTTAAATACCCCTCTCTGTTTCGTTTCTCTTATAGATGGGCGTTTTATTTAAACTCCCCAATCCAAGTTGCTGCAATACCAAAAGCAACAGACACATTCAAAGATTCTTTCTGTCCGCGCATCGGAATTTGAATACATTTGTCGGAACGTGAAAGGAGCGTTTTTTTGACACCCTCAACTTCATTGCCGATTATAAGCGCCAGCGGAAATTTTGGTTTAAATTTAACATAGTTGATACTTTGTGATGTAAGCTCCAAAGAAACAATTTCAAATCCCTGTGTTTTAAGCTCATCAATCAGCCTCCAAGATTGTTTGCGATATTCCCATGGCACAGTCTTTTCAGCCCCCAGTGCAACTTTAGACAATTTCTCGTCAGATTTAGATCTTCCTGGCCGACCGGTAATTCCGCATAAATATATCCTATCCACGCCAACCGCATCACTCGTACGAAAAACAGAGCCTACATTGTATAGGCTCCGAATATCATCACAAATTATCACGAACTTATCCATAAAAATAACTTACATCCCCATCATTTTACGCGCCAAGTCTTCATACTCTTTTCGTTCCTGCGGAGTCATATTGCGCAACCGCTGCATCAATTTCACCTGATCAATAGCAGTCATATTTTCACTCGGCTCAATTCCGCCCAGAAGTTTCTTCATCTTTTCCGCCATTTCCTGCTGTTCTTCATAACTCATATTCTTTATCCT
>CAZKLR010000033.1:4457-8083 GCA_964553695.1 uncultured Candidatus Saccharibacteria bacterium
ACCTTTATGATTCGAGCGCCCTTTTGCCGTATTTATATAGCCTAGTTTTTTAATTGTTTTAGCAGCGATGCCTGTCTCTTCTTTAAGCTCACGCTTGGCAGCTTGTATTGGAGTTTCCCCTTCCTCGATATTTCCCATAGGAATCTCTATCATTCTTTTTCTGAGAGCGTAGCGATCCATTTCCTCCAAATATATATAGCCATCCTGGACGGCAATTATTATAACAAAGTCTTGTGACTTCAATAGATAATATTTATTTAGATTGCCATTAGCCAGTTTAAACTCCTCCATCACAACGGAAAAATATCTGTTTTTATGCACCACTTTGCTTTTTACAATTTCCCATTTTTTCATAACGCCTTATTATTAATTTAAAGCAAAACAACATTCTCTATGATTGCAATGAAGAATTCAAATAAGGAGCACAAATCAAGATTCGCCACTCCTAAAAATATTTATTATTATTCTATCGATTCCATTTTTATCGCCTTCATAGGACATTCATGCGCGCAGATGCCGCAGCCTTTGCAGTAATCAAGATCGATTTTGTCAATCATATTTTTTTTCATCCCTTTTTCATCCGCAACTTCTTTTATCTTTATTGCCATATCAGGACAATAAGCGGCACAACGCAAACAGCTTACGCAATTATCTTTCAACAACACCGGTTTTTGCGATTTCCAGCTTCCAGTCTTCACCTCTTTTGAATTTCCCGCATCAACAATCTTGCCGCCGATAGGAATTTCTTTTGCAGTTTTGAGTTTCATAATATTAAAATTTATTTTATTTAAAACGCTTCATAACCTTTTTGCAGAGCCTCCAGATTTTTGTCTATAATTTCCTGGGAAAGTTTAGGACCAAATTTTGCCTGCAGCTTATTCACAACTTCTTTATAAGAAATTTCCGGATAGAGCTTGGCAATTGAACCCACTATAACCGTATTGGGAAGATTTTTGCCGAGAAGTTCTTTGGCAATTCCGCTCGCATCAATCACACGCACTTTGCAATTCTTGTTTTTTATCCCTGCTGAGATTTCTTTCTCCGACTTTGAAGTGTTAACAAGCAGCATGCCATCTTTTGCCATACCCTCTGTCACGTCAATATTTGTCATCAATGAGGAGTCCAGCACTACTACCATATCCGGGCTTTCAACATCACCGTGAAGCCTGATCTCTTTATCGCTCAAGCGCAAAAAAGTTTTCATTGGCGCTCCCGATCTTTCAGGTCCATATTCAGAAAAAGCCTGCGCAAATTTTCCCTGCTCGATAAAAGCCTGCGCGATCACAATTCCGGCTGTTTTTGCCCCCTGTCCTCCGCGGCTATGAAACCTGACTTGATAAATATCTTCCACCATATTTTTTCGTTAATTGCTATAAATAATTTTATATAATCATTCGCACATCGACCGCCTTGCAGCCCTCGTTATCCTTTTGCACAATCAAAGGATTAATGTCCAACTCCTTGATTTCCGGATGATCAGTAACCAAATTTGAAAGTCCTACCAAAGTCCTGGCTATTGCATCTATATCCATTCTGGGAAACTCGCGATATCCGGTCAAAGTTTTAAATGATTTAATTTCCTGCATCATTTCCAAAGCTTCGTTCATGTCTATAGGTGCAAATCGAAAAGCGACATCTTTAATTACCTCCGTATAGACTCCGCCCAAGCCGAACATCAGCATAGAACCAAAATTATCGTCTCTTTTCACTCCCAAGATAATTTCCCTGCCCTTAACCATCGGCTGCACTATCATACCCTCCAAATCGTTCCCCAGCTTTTCTTTAATTTTATCAAAATATTCCTTAACTTCCAAATCACTTTTTATACTGATTTTTACCCCTTCCACTTCTGTCTTATGGCTGATTTTTCGTGAAAAAATTTTCATCGCCACAGGATAACCAATAGAATTTGCGGCTCGAATTGCCTCATCGGCGTTGCGAGCTAATTCAGATTTTACAGCCGGTATGTCATATTCTTCAAGAAGATTAAGTGCTTCCATAAAGTCAGGATTTTGTTTCAACACTGTAACTTTTTTATTCTCCGTTTTATTTTTTTGCACATTCATTCGGTATGAATTCAAATATTCTTTTGCTTCTTCCTTATTTCTCTCGCATTCCCAAATTTTTCCCAGAGAAAATATAGCGCCAGACAAATGATCATATGTCGCCAAAGGGCTTTTCTTAAGTTTTTCCACTTCTTTCGCTACAAGATCGCCTCCGATAAAACTGACGACTATCGGCTTGGCAATATTTTTGGAAACTTCCGTTAGAACTTTGGCAGTTTTTTGGATTTCCGTCCCTCGCTGCGGAGTAAGGATAAAGACAATACCATCAACATTCTTATCTTCAACCAAAGCCTGCAATGCAATTTTAAATCTATCTTCCTTGGCATCACCCAAAACATCAACGGGATTGTGAATATTGGCCTCGAGCGGCAAATTATTTTTTAGAAGTTCACTGGTTTTCTTGCTTAGCTTGGCCAGCGACAAACCGCGCGCTTCAATCTCATCCGTAGCAAGAACCCCGGGTCCGCCGGCATTGGTAATAATTGCAATACGATTATTTTTCAACCCAGGATAACGCGATAGAAATTTCGCCATATCAAACAATTCTTCCATATTCTGAACTCGCGTTGCTCCGACCTGAGAAAGAGCGACTCTAACCGCCGCATCAGCTCCCGCCAAAGCTCCGGTATGCGACTGCATAGCTTTCTGTGAAGCTTTACTCGTACCCGGCTTGATGATAATCAGAGGTTTTTTCTCGGTCAATTCCGCCGCCGCTTTCATAAATTTTTCCCCGTCTTTTATGCTTTCAAGATAAGCCAATACCGCCGTAGTTTTATCATCGTTTTTGAAATACTCTATTAGTTCGGTTTCGGAAATCACTGTCTTGTTGCCAATACTGATAAACCTGGAAAATCCCACATTATTCAGATTTGCCCAATCGAGCATCGCCGAGCAAATTGCGCCGGACTGGGAGATAAATCCGAGGCTTCCTTTTCGTATCATACTGCTGGCAAATGACGCATTCAGGTTGGAAGTGGAATCTGCAAGACCTAAACAATTAGGACCAATTATTTGCATATTAAATTCTTTAGCGATCGCCTCAATTTCTTTTTCCAGTTTTGCTCCTTCTTTGCCAACCTCTTTAAATCCGGCAGATATCACAATGGCATTTTTGATTTCTTTCTTGCCGCAATCTTTCAAAGTTAAACTAACAAACTGCGCCGGAATTACAACAATTGCCAAATCTATTTTTTCTTTTATATCCAAAACTGAAGGATAAGCTTTGATGCCTAATATCTTTTTTGCTTTCAAATTTACGGGATAAATTTTTCCTTTATATTTTCCCTCGATGATATTTTTCAAGATGCCATAGCCTATTTTATTCTTATCCGATGAAGCGCCAACAACAGCAACCGATCTGGGATTAAAAAATTTTTCCAGTTTATTTTCCGACATATTTTTCCCTAATTTAAAGATTATTTAAAAATACAATTTCTAAAGCACTAACAGCAAAATGACTATAAGCAACCGCTGAAGATTGCTAAACAAAAACATAAGATAAAAAGAAAACAGGAATAATTCTATTATTGCCATCAAAGAAATTTTAATTTTATTTCTTTG
>CAZKLR010000033.1:8183-9242 GCA_964553695.1 uncultured Candidatus Saccharibacteria bacterium
TATTATGTTAAATTTACTTTTTCGATTTCAATATTGCTCAAATTATTTTCTATTTCTTCCCTGGTCATAATACCTCTTTGCGCGCCATATTCGGCAACCTCGCCACCGCTGTTCAATACCCCGAATTTCAAGGCAGTCTCCCAATTTCCGGAAATGATATAACCGGCAACCAAACCGGAACCAAAAGCGTCTCCTGCACCCGTAGTATCCGCCTGCGCCTTGGCAAAAGCGGAAGATTTCAGAAGTTCTCTTTCCGAAGAAAAACAAGCTCCATTTTTACCATCGGTTATTACTACATTTTGCACGCCCCATGATCTTATGATGCTTATTAACTTATATATATCATTATAATCATTATCATCGAAGCCCGCTTGAGAATCGCTCTTTACAAGTTCTATCGCTTCATCCTTGTTTATGATAAGAAGATAGGTCCTCAGCAGAAACGGCAAAAGTCCTACCTTGCCGCTAGCAATTTGGGCTTCTCCGGGATTCCAAACCAATTTCACTCCACGCTTTGCGACTATATCGCTGATTTTTTCAAGATTATTTTTCCAATCTTCGCTCAAGGAGGTAAGATAAATCCATTCTGTATCCTCAAGATCTTCCCGACGAACATTAAGATAATTTACAGCTCCTTTATGAGAAAATATAACCCTTTCCCCATCGCCATTTGCACTATCAACCACTATAAAAGAGAAGGCCGAGTTGTGTTCTCTGTCGATCTGAATCATCGTAGTATCTATATTTCTATTCTGCAGATTATCCAAAATGGACTTTCCATTTCCATCCGCACCTATCCTCGAGATAATAGCTACGTTAAGGCCCATATTAGCAAGAGTTGCCGCAGAATTACAGGCTCCTCCGCCGAAATTCATCCATACTTTCTCACTGCGGATTTTAGCGCCATATTCAAAAGCTAACAACCGCTGCGCCGTCAAATCTTCTGGCGTTTCCATTACTTTGCCCTGGTCAGTCAAAAAAGTTATATCACGAGCCGCACTGCCAATTGCAATAATATCAAACATATGAAAAGTTTATAAAGATTATGAATATATTATA
>CAZKLR010000034.1:0-8952 GCA_964553695.1 uncultured Candidatus Saccharibacteria bacterium
TTTTTGTCTTGACTTCACTTTTAAAACTTATATAATGAAATTAGCACTCTAATGGTTCAAGTGCTAATGACGCAAGAGCGACATTTAGATGTAGATAAAATTATGACTGAGCGACAAGAGATAATTTTAGGTTCTGTGATAAGGGAATATGTAGATTTTGCCATGCCTATAAGTTCCGCGTTGCTGGCGGAGAAATATGATTTTGATCTCAGCCCGGCGACACTTCGCGCGGAAATGATGGCGCTGGAAGAAGAAGGATATCTCTATCAGCCGCACACTTCGGCAGGCAGAATTCCAACCGATAAAGGCTTCAGGTATTTTGTCGATTGTCTTATGGAGGAGAAACCTCTAAGCATTCAAGAACAAAAAATTCTTCAGACGGAAGTTCTAAAGCTTAAGGCGCAAAATAAGATGCTTGCCAGAACTACTGCAAAACTTCTTTCGGCAATGTCTGACAATCTTGCGATCAGCGGACTTGTGGATTCGGAGGATTTCTATAAGTCAGGAACTCAGAAACTTTTGTCTAAACCGGAATTTAGCAATTTGGACAGTGTTTGCAAGCTGGCCGAGGTGCTGGATTACCTGGATGAAAACGCTGAAGATCTTTTTGATAAGCTTGAAGGCAACAATAAATCCAAGATTTTTATAGGAAGAGAAAATCCAATCGGTTTTGCGGATGAATGCAGTATGGTCGTTTCCAGATATAATTTGGAAAATGGGGAAGAAGGGCTTTTGGCGATTATAGGTCCAAAGCGTATGAAATATTCGCGCAACGTGTCTATCATTGATTACTTGAAAAAATTACTGGGCGGGAATATGGTTTTGGTTCTGATAGTAATTGCAACCCAATCGTATAATTTATGAAATTAAGATTTAATATATGAAAAATTCTCAAGACAAAAATTTTCAGCACGAAGATAACAAAGATTCAAAAGAAGATTTGACGGAGAAAAATATGGGCGAAAAGGGAAATAATGAAATAAAAGATTTGGAAGATAAATTGGAGAAAGCGAAAAAAGAGGCGCAAGACAATCTTGAAGGATGGCAGAGAGCGAAGGCCGATTTTATGAATTACAAGAAGGATCAGGAAAAGGCGATGAGCGATTTTCGCAAATACGCCAACGAGGATATAATAATGGCGCTTTTGCCTACAGTAGATAGCTTTGATTTGGCGGCGAAGCATATGCCTGAAGATCTAAAAAATTCCGATTGGGCAAAAGGCGTTTTATGTATCAAGGGAATGTTTGAAAATTTTTTGAGAGATAGCGGAGTAACAGAAATCAAGGCAATCGGCGAGAAGTTTGATCCGCAAATTTTTGAAGCTGTCGGAGAGGAAGAATCGGAAGCGGAAGAAGATACGGTTATAGCAGAGGTGCAAAAAGGATATAAAATGGGCGATAAAGTGATCAGGCCGGCGAAAGTAAAAGTGGCAAAGAAGATGGCTGATAAATAATAAATAATGGACGTCGCATAGTTTCGATAAGTCGACAAACGGAATAAAACGACAGAGAATATAAAATAACAAATTAACTGTTTATATAAATTACAAATTAATATCAAGAATATGACAAAGTTATACAAGTGTGCCAAGGGATGCGGAAGCGTCGAAGAAACCGACAAAAACGAAGCTCCTGTGTGCTGCGGAGTGGCAATGGTAGAAATATCTGAAGATGAGATTTTTGGCTGCGGATGCTGCTGTCATTGTTGTGCCGGATGCGGCGCCGATGAAGATGAAGGCGAAGAAGAAACAGAAGAAAAGAAATAATAATTTCTAAATAGTAATTAAGAAAAGAAAGGAGAACAATAAAATGGCAAAAATATTAGGTATTGATCTTGGAACTACCAACTCCGCCATGGCAATTGTCGAGGCGGGGGAGCCAAGAGTATTGGAAAACAAGGAAGGCAATCGCACGACTCCTTCTATAGTTGCGATAAGCAAGTCGGGGGAGCGATTAGTCGGCCTCATTGCCAAAAGGCAGGCGGTTACCAATCCTAAAAATACAATCTATTCAGTTAAACGTCTCATAGGCCGTAACTTTGATGATGCCGAGGTTCAGCGCGACAAGGCTTTGCTTCCTTATGAGATTGTAAAAGCCGGGGAGGGTGTAAAAGTAAAAATGGGAGACAAAGAATATACCCCGCAAGAAGTTTCCGCTATGATTTTGCAAAAATTGAAAGCCGATGCGGAAGAAAAATTGGGCGAGAAAATTACCGAGGCGGTTATTACCGTGCCGGCATATTTCAACGATTCGCAGAGGCAGGCAACGAAAGATGCCGGTAAAATTGCCGGTTTGGATGTAAAAAGAATTATTAACGAGCCTACTGCTGCGGCTCTGGCTTACGGTTTCAATAAGAAAAAAGACGAGAAGATCGTGGTCTACGATTTGGGAGGTGGAACTTTTGATGTTTCCGTTCTTGAAGTCGGAGACGATACTATTGAGGTAAAAGCTACCAATGGAGATACCCATCTCGGAGGGGATGATTTTGACCAGAGAATTATCAACTGGATTGTTGAGGAATTCAAGAAAGATCAGGGAGTCGATCTTAGCAAAGATCAAATGGCTTTGCAGCGGCTCAAAGAAGCTGCGGAAAAGGCCAAACACGAGCTGTCTTCTTCCTTGGAAACTGAAATTAATCAGCCTTTTATAACAGTTGACGCTTCAGGTCCGAAACACCTGACTTTGAAATTGACCCGTGCTAAATTGGAAGAACTGGTAGATGATCTTATCCAAAAAACTTTAGATCCTTGCAAGAAGGCTTTGGCTGATGCTAAATTTTCTGCTGGTGATATCAACGAGGTAGTATTGGTCGGAGGTATGACTCGTATGCCGGCAGTCCAGGAAGCGGTTAAGAAATTCTTTGGCAAGGAACCGAATAGGGAGATTAATCCTGATGAAGTTGTGGCGGTTGGAGCTGCAATCCAAGGTGGAGTTATGCAGGGAGATGTAAAAGACGTTTTGCTTTTGGATGTAATCCCATTGTCTTTGGGAATCGAAACGTTGGGCGGAGTTTCAACTAAACTGATTACTAAAAATACTACTATTCCGACACAGAAGGCTCAGGTATTTTCAACTGCAATCGACAATCAGCCATCGGTGGAAATTAATGTTTTGCAGGGCGAGAGAGAAATGGCTGCTGATAACAAGTCTCTTGGCAGATTTGTTTTGGAAGGACTGCCGCCAGCGCCAAGAGGCGTTCCACAGGTCGAAGTTACGTTTGACGTTGATGCCAATGGAATCCTGAATGTAAAAGCCAAGGATAAAGCTACGGGCAAGGAACAGTCAATTCGCATTGAAGCTTCTTCCGGACTTTCTGAAGAGGAAATTGAGAAGATGACTAAAGATGCAGAGCTTCACGCCGAAGAAGACAAGAAAAAGAAAGAAAAAATAGAGGTTAAGAACAATGCCGATACTTTGGTTTATACGACAGAAAAGCTGATAAGGGAATCAGGTGATAAGATGAAAGAGGAAGATAAAAAGAATCTGGAGACGAAAGTTGAATCTCTCAAGAGCGTGAAGGATGGGGAAGACGTTGAGGCAATTAAAAAAGCGACCGAAGATCTTTCAGCTGAAGCTCAAAAGATTGGAATGGCTATGTATCAGCAGGCAGAACAGTCTGGACAGAAACCTGAAGAGAAAAAGGATGAAGGGCCGGTTGAAGGAGAATATGAAGAAGTGAAGGATGATAAAGATGAGGGCGAGAAAAAGTAATAAAGATATTTAGCAATTAAAAACGAACGGTAATTTGCCGTTCGTTTTTTTATTAGTTGTATCTCAGGGTAGCAGGATGAAGTCTGCGCGGTTGCGCTAAACGAAAATATTTTTCTTTGCTATGACAGCAGCGCGGGATAAATCCCGCTACTCCGAGAGACATAAAGTTTTATTTCACGGAGTAGTGAACTTTATTTCGGGATGTTATTTTAAGCTAAACAAATAGTGTGGGGTAAATTCCGTCACTCCGAGAATTTTATTATTTCTAAGATAATATGAAATTGACGATAGGATCAAACCATTTATTTTTTATTCCTGCCTGGATAAATCCCAAAAATAAAAGGATGACGAAGATTAGCATAATTCTGTTTGCGATTTTCACCGGATCGGGCCGGCCCTGATATGTCGGTTTTCCTAATGCCATATTTTTTAAATTATTCTATTGATTACGTGGC
This sequence comes from uncultured Candidatus Saccharibacteria bacterium, assembly GCA_964553695.1. GTDB lineage: Bacteria > Patescibacteriota > Minisyncoccia > JAHIHE01 > JAGLIN01 > STD2-77. Next base: position 4,166 of record CAZKLR010000034.1, read on the forward strand.
ATTATTATATAATAAAAACGCGGGGTTGACAAGTTTAGAATTGTGTGATAAGGTATGAATAATTTACGATAGTTTTTATCCTAAAAAACACCCCCACCGTCTTTGGTCTAAGACGGTAAATAAAAACAGACTGGGAAAAAGCGAGGTAAAGTAAAATAAAATACAACACAAAGGTGAAATGTATGTGTCATACGAGTATATCTGTTAAGGTCCCAAATGAATATAGCTTGAAAAAGTTGAGTTTTATTCAAGAAGACAAAAACTTTAAGAAGGTAGAGGTTAAGCGCAAAGAAAATGAGATTTTTATTTCAGAGTCTTTCGATCCGAGTTTTGAAAAGGTTTTTGTAATTTTTAAGGAAACGACTGGCTATGAAGTTCTTAGGGTTATTACTTCCGAAGAGCATCTATTTTCAACTTTATTTGAAGAATATGTCTGTAGGCGTACCCCCCGACTTTTCGTTGTAGCGAAAAAAAATTTGGCGGGTAGGGTAAGCCCTATAAGCATAGACGATCTTATCGAAAAAGAAAAACTGCATCAGATAGCAGCTATAAATTATGAAGTTACTCGCAGCTTCTGTTGCGTAATGGCAGGTGCACAGTAACTGAAATAGTGGCGAAAAATAGTCAGTTGGACACAAAAGTGTGTTCTATATTGAAAAATTACTGATTATTTTTCGCTACTTAACCCTTTTTGTTTTTTAGAACATGAACGCATTTGAAGATGTGTTTTTTGTTTTGTCTAAAAAAAATTATTGATAATTAAAATAGAAAATGGTTAGCAAGTGTTTTGCATTAGATTTATATTTTACTGTTTTGAGATTTTACCAGAGAATCTTTTTGTGTTATATCTTATATAGAGATTTGTTGTTTCTTATTAATTTTTAAGAATAAGGAGGGGTAGGGTAGGGAATAATACAGGGTAATAGAATTGATTCCGTGCGACTATTATTATAAATGAAACGCATTGCTTGCTTGGGATAAACTGTGCAGCTTAAAGTCTGTTATTCCGAAACACCGCGCGAACTAAAGTTCGCTACTCCGAGATACAATCCGAAATACATAAATTACCAATGCCACGCCTCGCTCGCAATGACACGGAAGAGACACAGTTGACTGAAGTTTGTTATTTCGTGTAGCAAAATATTATGTCTTCCGGAGTAGCGGGATTTATCCCGCGCTACTGTCATAGCAAATAAAAAATATTTTCGTTTGGGACAACCGCGCAGACTAAAGTCTGCTACTCCGAAACACGATGCTAACTAAAATTTGTTGCTTCAAATATAACACAAAATTAGCGCGATAAGTTGCGCTGCTTCGAAATAAAAACTTTGACTCATAAGGATTTTTGTGATAGGATATTATTTGTATTCCTACTTTTCCTACCTTTAGGAATTTGTTTGTTTCTATAAAATGATAATATGAATGACAAAAATATAAAAGATGCTTTTTTTGGATTAACTACAATGGGCGAGAAAGGACAAGCGGTAGTGCCGGCAAAAGTCAGAAAGAAAATGAAGCTAAAAAAAGGAGAGAAGTTTTTGGTTTTTAGTTTCGACAATGATCTTCTGGTTTTTTCCAAAATAAACGGTTTGGAGAAGCTTGCCTCTGATTTGTCCGATAAACTGAAAGATATAAATAATATAATAAGCAAACATAATAAATAATCTTTATGAATATAACAATGCGAAAGAGAACTAAAATTATAATTGCAGTCGTCGCTCTGATCGTAATTGCGATCGGATACAATATGAGCAAACCAAAAGCTCTTAACTATACAAGCGCCAAGGTTGAGCGCGGCGATGTAATTCAGACAGTCTCTGCGACTGGTGCTGTTGAAGCGGCAAAAAAGATTGATTTGAATTTTATGAGTTCTGATAAGATTAAAGAAATAAATGTTAAAGTGGGGGATTCTGTTAAGGGGGGCGACATTTTGGCAAAACTGGATACTTCCAAATTAGATGCTCAGCTTTCGCAGTCTCAGGCTGCTTTGGCGGCAGCGGAAGCAAATTTGCAGACGGTTCTGGAAGGTTCTACTGATGAACAGGTAAAAGTGGCGGCAACGGCAGCGGAAAATGCAAAAATTGCTCTTGATACTGCCAAGCAAAATTTGGAAGATACTAAAACAAGTACCGCAAAGGAAATAGAGAGTGCAGAATCTTCGGTTCAAAGCGCTCAGGTTTCTTTAAATAATGCCAATACCGGTTTGGAAAATACAAAGGTTACCAATGAAAATAATTTGAACAATGCTTATGAGTCGGCTTGGGACGGTGTGAATTCCGCTCTGGTGGTTTGCAACGATGCATTAAATGCCAACCAAACAGTTCTTGATAACGATGACGCGGAGAATACTCTCAGTGTTTTAAACTATCAATATCTTACTAAGTCTTCTTTAAGCAAGACTGCGGCAGCAAATGCTTATAATGACTCATGGAATTTTAAAAATAGCGTAACTTCAAGCCGGACTCCGGAAAATATAGATACTGCAATTTCGAAAACTCAAGATGCCTTGGAAAAAACCAGCACAACACTTTCTGATACTTATTTGGTTTTACAGTCGACTGTTGTTTCTGCCGAACTCACTCAAACAGAGCTGGATGCTTTGAAAGCTAATATTTCTGGGCAAAGAACCAGCGTTAATAATGCAATCTCAAGTTTGACGGCAAAAAAGCAGGCAATTTCCAGCCAAAAAGTTGCGAATCAATCCAGTTTGACAAGTGCGCAGTCTGCCGTTAATTCTGCTAGCAGCGCTTTAAATGTTGCTCAGAGCAACTTGTCTTCCGTTAAGTCGGCCGCTAATGCCAGAATCAATGCGGCTCAAAATACCGTATATTCCCAAGAGGGAAGTCTGAAGCAGGCGCAGGATAATTTAAGTCAGGTGGGTGCACATGCAACTTCTTCGCAAGTTTCTGCCGCTGAGGCCCAGGTCGAGCAGGCAAGGGCAAGTGTGGATCTGATTCAGAATCAAGTCAACGATATGATTTTAACAGCTCCTCATGATGGAGTAGTAACGGCAGTAAGCGGAGAAGTTGGAGAAGTTGCCTCTATGGCCGCGCCTTTTATTTCTTTGATTATTCCAAACGGTTTTCAGATTACAGCCAATATTTCCGAAGTGGAAATTGCCAAATTAAAAGTGGGCGATTCCGTGGATATAACGTTTGATGCTTTAGGCTCGGATGAAAAGTTTGCAGGAAAAATCAGCGAAATTGATCCGGCAGAAACCGAGATTTCCGGTGTTATATACTATAAAGTTACAACGCTTTTTACCGGAGACGGAGAAATAATCAAACCGGGAATGACAGCCAATTTGGATATTTTGACGGCAAAAAAGGAGAATGTTTTAAAAGTTCCTTTCCAGGCTCTGAAAGAAAAAGATGGATATAAATATGTACAGGTAGTGGTTAAAAACAAAGTCCAAGAAATTGAGGTGGAAGTCGGGCTGAAAGGTGATTCGGAATATGAAGTCATTAAAGGAGTTGAAGAAGGGCGCGAAGTGGTGACTTTCGTGGAAGAATAAATTGCATAAAGTAAAATCATGGCCAGTCTTATAAAAGTTGAGAATGTAACTAAATCTTTCCCTAGTGGAGACACAGAAACGCAAATTGTCAAAGGAGTATCTTTTGAAATTGAGGAAGGGGAGTTCGTTTCCATTATGGGTTCGAGTGGTTCGGGAAAATCAACGCTGATGAATATTTTGGGGCTTTTGGATAAACCGAGCTCCGGAAAATATTATTTTGAGGGATTTGATACAGGCGAGCTTGATGATGACAAACTGGCTGAATTTCGGAGTGAAAAAATCGGTTTTATTTTTCAATCCTATAATCTGCTTGAGAGAACGACGGTTATGGATAATGTTCTTTTGCCAGTAACTTATCTGGCGAATGCGGATATGGTCAAGGCGCGCAACAAGGCAAAAGAGCTTTTGGATAAAGTCGGTTTGAGCCATCGGCTTGAATATAGCCCCAACAAGCTTTCCGGAGGAGAGCAGCAGAGAGTCGCAATTGTGCGCGCTCTTATAAATGACCCTAAACTTATTCTGGCGGATGAGCCGACAGGAAATTTGGACAGCAAATCGGGGAAGGAAATTATGGAAATTTTGCAGGCGCTGAACGATGAGGGGGTGACCATTATTATGGTTACTCATGAACAGAGTACCGCTGAATGCGCAAAAAGAATACTCACTATCAAAGACGGTCTGATTCTTGATGATAAAAAGAATGGCCACAGGAGAATGGCTTCTGACGGTGAATATAATAAATAATTATGGATATAAAATTTACCATCAAATATGCCTGGAAAAATATTCTCGTTAATAAACGCAGATCTCTTTTAACGATGCTCGGAATGATTATCGGAGTTGGTTCGGTTATAGCGATTATGGCAATCGGGGCCGGAGCGCAGAGCTATGTGTTTTCTCAATTGGAAGTTTTTGGGGGGAATTTGGTTGGTGTTACTCCGGGAGCGAGCGAGGAAGACGGTCCGCCCGCTTCGGTTTTCGGGGTGGTAATAACAACCCTTACTTATGACGATGCTGTGAAAATCGGAGAAATTGCTCACGTTACGGCGGTTACTCCGTATGTCAACGGAAACATGAAAGTGAGCTATCGCGACAAAGCAAAAAATGTGGATTTTTCCGGAATCACTTCGGGGTTTTTGGAAGTCGAAAATTCGAAGGTAGAGAAAGGGAAATTTTTCTCCAGAGAAGATGACAATGGCGTGGCAAGAAATGTTGTTTTGGGAAGCGAGATAGCCAAAGACTTATTCGAAGAGGAAGATCCGCTGGGGAAAAA
>CAZKLR010000035.1:0-2051 GCA_964553695.1 uncultured Candidatus Saccharibacteria bacterium
TGATCATAGATTCTGAAAGTTATATCATATGCACCATCGGCAACCGCCAAGCCATTGCTGTCAGTAAGTTTGCCTTGATAATTAAATTCCTTGCGAATTGCCGCATTGGAATTTTGAGAGAAAGAAAAAACACCCAATGCCAAAATTATCAGGATAAAAAGCTGAATTATGTTTTTTATTTCTTTGCCTCCCATACCGTTTTACATACGGATTTTATTTCTAAATTTCTTTGTTTCTGAATTTTCTAAAAAACCTTTTGCTTGAAAAAATTATAATAAATAACAGTAAAATTACTACTATAATTATATCATATCTTAAATCTTTTTCCATCTCTAAGACAATATTTTCATTGATTACATTATTTTCAGCTTCGAGCATAACAACCTTTTCCTCATAGCCGGTTTTTTTGATCACAAGTTTATACTTTCCGTTTGGAACCGAAAATCCGAAAGAACCGGAAGTTCCCGTAAAATAAGGGTTTTGTTGGAAAAAAGTTGCCGAATCCCAGAACTCCCATTCGCCGTTTTGTTTTTCCCGAAAAACATCTATCTCTGCCCCATCCAAATTTTCATATATCAAACAATTTTCAGAATAAGTGCCTAACAACCGATCTGCAAAACAAATAAATTTATCGCTCAGATTTTCCAAATCTGAAAAATTTTTATAGCGTATGCCGGATATTTTTCCTAAGGGTTCTATGCTAAGATCGATATCTTTTTTATATATGATATTTTCTCCAGAATCCAGAAAAACAAAAGACATTGGATATTGCCCCGCTTCTTCTGGAACAACAAAACTGGTTTCGTACGCCAAATCTTCCTTATCAAAAGTAAATAAATAAAAAGATTTATTTACCTTAATGCCTGCCCTTGCCACATTTGCCGGCAAGGTTTTTATTTTATATTCAAAACCCAAAGTCCTGCCGGATAAAATCGCCACATTTTTATTTTGCAAAGAAAGTTCAATGCCACTCCCCACATCAAAAAAGTTCATAGCTTCCCAAGTATCCTCAAAATTTATTTCTTCATCTATCCCGGCCGCTATAAATTGCCCTTTTGAATAAATGCCTTCCTTGCTTTTAGTAAATACAGAATAGTAATAAATTTGCCCTTCTTTTATGTCAAAGTCTTCAAAAGAATTTTCTTTGCCGGAATAAATCAGGCTACCCTCATAAGGTGTCAAAGCAGGAAACCCTGTTTGTTTTCTCACTTCAATCTCTACGTCTTCTTTTTCAGGATTTACCCAAAAAATTCTAATAGATTCGTCGCCGCTTTCAAAAAAAGTTTCCAAGCTTGTTACGTCTTCGGGCGTATTTACCGGAACATCGGGATTATCGTTAGGACCTTGATTGTCAGAAGAATCTTCTCCTGGCAAAATAACTTGCACAAAAACAAAAACACCCGTAGAAAAAAGATTAGCTTTATTATAGGAAAAAGCCGTATAATAATATTTCTTTCCTTGCTCCACGTTTGAATCAATAAAACTTTCCATAGAACCGTCAAAAATACGCTCACCGTCATTTTTATCCAGCGAAGGAGAGCCGATTTTTCGATTTATCAACACGCCGGCAAAATCTTCGTCTGAAGGATTCTGCCAAGTTAAAAAAATGGTTTTGTCTTTTTGCACCGCCAATAAGGAGCCCACATTAGCAGGTAAATTAAATTCCGGCAGAGTATTGAAACTATAATCTTGCAAAATCCTTTCCGCGCCGTTTTGGTTTTCCGATTTTATTCTCAAATAATATGTCGTTCCGGATTTTAGACCCGACAAAGCAAAATTATGAAACATTTCATAACTGTCCGAATGATCAATCAAGGGTCCATATTCGTAAGCCTCATTCTCTCCATAATACAGTTCAGCCAGGCAAACTTCATTGGTACTCCAGGATATTTTCGCTCCATCTGCAGTTATATCGAAAATTCTAACATCTGAAATCAAAGGCGGAGTAGCATTAATAGGAAAAACCACACCTCCGCCCCTAGACTCTTCATAAACAGACTGTTCGACATTCACCGAAGAATCAGCAGCATACGAAAAACCAGCCGCGAAAA
>CAZKLR010000035.1:2151-5487 GCA_964553695.1 uncultured Candidatus Saccharibacteria bacterium
TTCTTCATCCGGAACTTCCGTCTGCTGATATCCTTTATCTAAAATCAAAGTAGCAGTATATTTCCCTAAAAAAAATTTATTGTTCCACTCAAATTTTCTCTCTCGAACAGAGGACGGCATAACAAAAAATTTATCCACATCAATTTCCCCTACTTTCTTGCCTAGTATATTTTTTATTTCAATCCTGCCCGACGGAGTCAGATGCACGTTGCCGTCATTTTGAAATAAAGCACTGAAAGAAATTGGCCCATTTTCATAAAAAGGTTCTTTAAAGTTATCCAGCGTAAACTCTTTTAAAAATCCGGATTCGTTGGCGTCACCTTTTACTCTAACAAAAAATAAATTTCCCAAGCGGCTTATCAGCGTAGCTCCGCCTTTATTTTCTTCCAATTGCTGCTCAGAAGGATCGGTTGCGACAAGCACCGAACCGTAAAGTCCTCCCGGTTCGCTGTCCTGAGGAATTGAAATTTCAACCGGAATTATAATTCTCTCTCCGTGCTTAAGATGAAACTCGCTGACTGCCGGCTTGATATATTCCTTAAGAGAATATTGCCCTTCTTCTTCACCCAAAAGAATTACGGGCTGATCCGTATTATAAGAACCGGAAAAATCTTCCACGCTCACTTTAAAATCCATATCCCTTCCCAAGCGATTCGTAACAGTAATCTCCTGGACAGACTTTTCTCCCGGCGACAATACGAGCTCAGCCCGTCCCGGACCAAGAACGAAATCTTCTTTATTAGGAGTATTGCTTAGACTCTGAATTTCATAATCGGAAGCCAATACTACATTTATATAACTTAAGAAAACTATAACAGTAAAAAATAAAATCGCTTTTTTCATTTTTTATTTTTAATTGGTAACAGCAGTGGCGGTAATCAGCGCGGAATAAGAACCGGCTTCCTGGAAACGATCTGCCCCAGCCTCGTCTTGAAACTTAACAGTAATATCTTCCCCAACAATATCCGTTTGGCTGCTTCTATTAACAACCACCCTATCAACTGTTGAAAATCCTTCCCAACAAGAATCTGTTGTATCCATAACACCGGATCCGCAAACAGTTCCATTATCCCTAAAATCAGAAACCAGATCAGCAGGAGCTGCAGTTTCAACCGTGAAACCAAATTCCGAATCGGTTGCATTGACACTCCAGGCAAAATCAGGGGCTGCGCCATTTTTTGTATAATCAGCAAAACTATATGTTCCGGATTGGAGGGCGGGAGAAGCGCCGGACTTCAGACTGAAACTAAAACCGGAAATGTTATTGGTAATCACATTCCATACAACAGTTCCCTTTCCAATACCTCCGGTAAGACCGGAAATAGAAGGAGACATAACCAGATCCAAAGGAGAAGAAATCGTTATCTCAGAAGAAACCGATTGACTGATATTAACTTCGTCAGAAAAAGACGCCGCACCCGCAATTACCGGTTCAAAATAAGCAAATGTCCCAAAAAACAAAGAAAAACAAACTGCTAAAAATATGATCCTCCTATAAACTTTGCCCAGGGTCATATATATTAAAATAATATATTAATAATTTATTATACAAAAAATTTTCTCAATTGTCATTTTAATTAATTTTGAGTTTTAGAAAAAACTACAATGCTACTGCTGTGACTATAATGGTTGCCGTATAAGTTCCCGATTCCTGCATATGGTCAGCTCCGGACTCGGCACGAAGTTTAATTATTGCATCACTGCCAAGAGGATGATTTGCGGAAGAAGCATTTATTACAGTTTCATCACTCGCGGAAAAACCATACCAGCATTTGTCTGCAGTATTTATAATGCCAACTCCGCAAGTATCCAGGCCATTATCTAAGAATTTTCCAACCGTATTATCGCCTTCGACGGTAAACCCAAAAGCTGAATCAGTAGAATTTATAAGCCAATCAAATTGAGAATCTCCAACATTATTATAATTGGCAAAACTATACGCGCCGGACTGTAAGGCGGGATTGGAACCGGCACGAACACTCAGCTGATATCCGGCAGCATTGTCCGTTGTAACTTTCCAAGTGGCGCTGCCATTGCCGATCCCTCCGGAAATTCCACCAATTGCCGGACTCATTGTAATATCAGACGGAGAAGAAATAGAAAGATAACTGCCTTCCATTTCACGATATCCGGCATCTATTTCCATAATTGAACAAGCCGCTTCTGGATAGCTGTCCGAATAAGCCGGACTATTGATAAGCGTTCCATTTCGATTGTTGCCGGAAACATCATAAACAATTGTCCCCGACCCTTCATTAAAATTCCATCTCGCTTTCAGACCCGAGTTGCTTATATCTTTTCCGGAATATAAATTTTGTATTTCATCGGCAGATAAATTCCTATTATAAATACGAAGATCATCTACTTGTCCGTTCAAATAACCATTGCCTTGAACATTCAAATTGCCATTATAAATATACCCCATAGAACCTATTATATTACCATATGTCCTATAATAAGATATAGCTCCGGTTTTTGACTTACTATTCCTCTCAACGCCATCAACATACAAAACAATAGCGGAACCGTTATATGTAATAACCGCATGATGCCAAGAATTATCGTTAACGTTGGCATCATATGCCACATCGAAATCCCCAGTATTAGTACAAGGATCCGAAGTAGTACCAAAGCAAGCTTTTATTTTTCCATCGTCTATATTAAATTTGTAGCCATAATTGCCGGACATACTGTATTGAGCAATAATCGCCCCCGAAGTGTCGGCTGTTTTAAACCAAGTGGAAATAGTGGCCAGACTTTCATTATGAAGCATATTTTCCTGTGGCATGCTCGCATAATCATCGCTTCCATCAAAAGAAAGTGATGAACATTTTTCAGAGCTTTCGCCTGTCCCGATTTCACCCATAGTATCCGACATCTTATAATTGTCGCTTTCACTTTCTTCCGTTCCACCAAAGTTAATGGAATCTTTATCTATGCGATAATTGGCGCTCTGCATGCTATAAGCCTGCCAAGGCATAAACAGTATAGCGATAGACAAAACAATACTTATTTTTTTCTTATTTATAACCATCAATTTATTCCTATCAACAGCTTTTAAAAATATTTCACAAAATCTCTGCCGTGGAGAATAAAAAAGCTAGAACGAATGCATAACAAACAAAAAGATACAGTACTATAAAAAATAGCAATGTTAATCGTTAAACACGTATAGAAATTTTTCCGTTGGCCGATTTTTATAGTTTACAATGGCAAAGCTTTTATAAACCTCTACGTCCACTTCCTCGGAAAATTTAGATCCAACCTCGATCTTCACTTTTTCTATAGTTGCAGTATCCGTTTCCTGCTCGAATGAAAATAACTGGAGAGAGTCGG
>CAZKLR010000035.1:5587-8610 GCA_964553695.1 uncultured Candidatus Saccharibacteria bacterium
AAAGATTATATAAAGGATATAAGATTACTTTATATTGTACAATAAAATGTAAAAAACCACAAATGAAATTATTTCCGATATCCGATATAAGAATATAAAAATCGGAATGACAAGCATATCCGATATTTATAATATTAAATCGATTTGGAATTTCCTATAATATGGAAATTAGAAGCAGCGAAAAAACAAAACCGAGGATGCCGCCGACAAATACCTCTTCTGGCAAATGCCCCACTCTTTCTTTCAATGTCGGATAACCGTTAAGCTTGAGCTCTTCCACTATTTGATTTATGGCCGCCCCGTTACGTCCGATATGGATGCGAATATTCATAGCATCATAAATCACCACATAAGCCAGACATACGGCAATGGCAAAATCAACGGAATCAATGCCGGCGTAATATCCGACTGCCGTTACCAGCGATACTGCGAAAGACGTATGCGAAGAAGGCATATGCCCCGGAGTAAAGAGATATTTGATTTCAATTTTTTTATGCCGAATAATGGACAAAGCGAATTTGACCATCTGGGTAAAGATTCCCGTCAGAGCCGGAATGAATATGAGAGGATAATGCATTTTTTCTTGATTATAATTATGAAGTTATTTTAACATTATTGGAAAAATATGTCACCTGAAAATATTATGAAATACATCGGCAAAAGCCCGCCCTGATTAAAACTAAAGGTTTTTCAATATCCGATATAAACCATATAAAAATTTTCTGACCGGCAAATCATAAACTCCAATATAACTGATCTCATCGCCGCCAAAACCTTTCTTGAAACGAGTAATGCCTTCCCATTTCGGATTTTCATTATTTACCGTAATCCCCCAAAAATCGTATATCCGGCATCCGGCATTTCTGGCATCCTGAATTTGCCGCCACTGCAGAAGATACGGCGCCATTAAATTGCGGTGAAGATTTGAAGATGCGCCATGCAGATAAACGGCATAATCACCAAAAAACAATGCGATATTGGATGCCAAGATATCATCATGGTATCTGGCAAAATACAGCCGAGATTGCAATTTATTTTCTTTATTACTCAAAACATCCAACATCTTGCAATAATGTTCCCTGTTGTGAGAAATTATTTCATCTCTTTTGGAAGTCTCCTGAATTAACTGCCAAAACGCTTCAAAATCCTCCGGGGCAAATTTCACCCAAAAAGTTTCTACTCCTTTTTTCTCAGCGAGGCGAATATTATATCGAGTCTTTTGTTTCATATCCGCCAGCATTTCTTCTTCATTTTTTTTCAAATCGAGAATCAAAGTGTCTCCGGGCTGAACATGAGATGAAATAGAATTTAAGCCCAATCCCGCGAAGGAATCTTGTCTGTTTTTTTTCACCGCAGGATCCATACGCAGAAAAATTACTCCGCGCTTGCTTGCCTGTTCTTTAAGAGATTTCATAAGAAACTCCAGAATGGCATTTTCATTTTGTCTATCTTTTTTATCACTTTTCAAAATTATAGGACCGCGGGGCAGATACCAATATTTAAGTTTCAACGGCATCTTATGCTCCACTGCCAGCGCCAATCCTAAAATTTTATCCTCTTCGCAAACAGCATAATAAAAAACTTTTCTTCCAGCCGCCTTCTGAAATTCGCCCCATTCAAAACCCTGCAAAAAACTTTCCGGCGAATTTTGCAAAATAAAATCATTCCAAACATCTTTTTTATCTTTTGTAATTTCCAAGAATCTCATAATATCATTTTAATCTTAAATTCATATCAGCTTTTAATTTCCTATAATCCGTAATACCCTTGCCTTGCAAAATATGATAATATCCCGCAATGGCAATCATCAGCGCATTATCTGTCGTGAATTGAAAAGGCGGGAAATCTATGTTAACATCTGGCAACTCTTTCTGTAATTTATTTTTAAGCGCCTTGCGTAAAGCTTGATTGGCCGAAACGCCGCCGCCCAAGAAAACATTTTTTACCTGATATTTTTTCGCCGCCTTCAAAGTTTTTGCAACCAGCACGTCCAGCACCGCCGCCTGAAAAGATGCTGCGACATCAGCCTGATAATTTTCATCCGATTTATTTTTATCTTGCGTTTCATAAAGGACTGCAGTTTTGATTCCGGAAAAACTAAAATTAAAATCGCCGCTGGCAATCATAGGACGAGGAAAAATTATTTTACCGCCATTCCCCTTTTCTGCCAATCTCTCAATCAGCGGACCGCCTGGATAACCAAGGCCCAAGATTTTTGCAACTTTATCAAAAGCTTCTCCCACCGCATCGTCTACCGTTTCACCAACAATTTGGAATCTCAGATCGTCTTTCATAAGCACCAGCTGCGTATGGCCGCCGGAAACAATAAGACATAAAACCGGAAACCGCATTTTTCTCAAAGTATATAAATTTGCTTTTTCTTTTTCAAGCCAATTGGCATAGATATGTCCTTCCAGATGATTAACCGCAACGATAGGTTTTTGCAATGTAAAAGCCAAGGCTTTGGCAGTATTTACTCCGATCATCAGCGCCGGAATAAGCCCCGGTCCTTTTGTAACCGCGATATAATCCATCTTATTCTTGGAAATTCCCGCTTTCTTGAAAGCTTTTTCCAGTACCGGCACCATATTTTTCAGATGAGCCCGTGCCGCCAGCTGCGGAACCACGCCGCCATATTTGCTGTGCATTTTTATCTGCGAAGATACTATGTCAGAAAGCACCTCAACCTTCTTGTTTTTTATGCGCACAATTGAAGCTGCTGTCTCGTCGCAAGAAGTCTCAATCGATAGGATTATCATATAAGTCTTTACAAAAATGTTATATATGTTACTATAACACAGTAATAATTTTAGGTTAAGAAATCTCTCTGCCGTCGAGTACCCCTAAAAATCCCGGCGTTACCAAGCCGCTATAATATGAATTATTACCGCTAAAATTTGGCCTCATCGTCTAATGGTTAGGACATCAGGTTTTCATCCTGGCAATAGGGGTTCGATTCCCCTTGAGGCTACATGAAATAAATACAGGGTTTTATCCCTGTATTTATTTTATTTAGTTTCAGG
>CAZKLR010000036.1:0-3528 GCA_964553695.1 uncultured Candidatus Saccharibacteria bacterium
CACACCCTTTCGGGTGTGATCCCAAAATGCGCGCGGGATAAATCCCGCTACTCCGAGAGAGATAAAATTTTATCGTGTCATTGAGAGCGTAAGCGTGGCAATCCCGGTACTATATCTATTATGTTTATAAATAGTGGGATATAACGTTATTAGGATAAATTCCGAATTTGGCGTAAATAAATTATTTGCTCTTAGGAGAAATCTTGCAAAAGAAAATTAGATGCTATAAAATTTAGCTAAAGCAATAAAAATATAATCTATTTCTATGTTTTTCAATAAAAAATTTATTCTTCTTTGTTTTTCTTCTCTCACTTTTTTAAGTGGGAATTTTTTTATTTTTCAAAAACAGATTTTTGCAGAGGCGGAAAATCATATTTTAATTTCGGAAATAAAAGTAAGCGGAGATACGGCAAATGATGAATTTATTGAGCTTTATAATCCAAATGATAATGCTGTTAATCTTGATGGCTGGTCGTTAAAACGCAAGACTAATAGCGGAAACGAGAGCAACATTATCGCTAATATAAACGGAGAAATTTCTGCTCGCGGATATTTTTTAATTGCGCCTCGAGACAATTGCGGAGAGAATAAAAATGAAAAATGCTATTTGGGAGAGGTTTCGCCTGATCGGAATTATTCGACCAATAGTTTTTTGGCTGATGACAATTCAATTACACTTTACGATAGTTCGCAGAATATAATTGATAAAGTTGGTTGGGGTGAAGCTGCTGATTTTTTTGGCAGCCTTTTTGCTGAAAACATTCCAGCAGGAAGCAGCATAGAGAGAATAAAAATTTCCGAAGAAATGCAGAACACAAAAAATAATGCCGAAGACTTTTTATTGCAAAATATTCCAAATCCGCAAAACTCCGGTTCCTCACAAAATGATAATGCGAATACTGAAGAAGAAGGCGCAGAGAATCCGCAGGAAGATACAACTCAAAATACAGAAGAAAAACCGGCAAATAATAATACAAACGAAAGTGATAACGAAGATGCAAATTCTGATAGTGCAATTCCGGATTCCTCAGATGATAACAATTCGGAACCTGCACAGACATCAAATGATTCTCAGGATTCCAATTCTTCAACGAAGAATCTTTATACTGAACAAAAACTTATCGTCAGCGAGATGCTGATTAATCCTCAAGGAGATGACGACGATATGGAATTTATAGAAATTTATAATGCCGGAAAAGATTCTGCAAATTTAAAAAATTGGTCTGTGACAGATCAAAATGGGAAAACAACCAAATATGTTTTTTCTTCAGATATTATAATACGACCCGGGGAATATAAGGCTTTTTATAGCGACGAAACGGGCATAGCGCTTAATAATTCCGGCGATGGCATTGTTCTGCAAAATAGCTCCGACAGCACAATTTTTAAAACTCCAATAAGCGGCGAGGCAAAAGAAAATGTGTCTTTTTCTTTGGTGAATCAAAAATGGTTTTGGACAATTCTGCCAACTCCAGGCGAAACAAACATTATAAAAGAGGAACAGAAAAAGTCTGAAAATGAAGAAAAAACGGTAATAGAAGAAAAAGAAAAAGCCGATGAAGTTCCGCCGGAAGAACGATATGATTTTTCTGATGAAATTATTATTAATGAAATTCTTCCCGACCCTTTGGGCAGAGATAATAAAGATGGAAATTATGAATGGGTTGAAATTTTTAATGATAGCGATCGCAGTGTTAATTTGAAGGGATGGTTTTTGGATGACGTTTTGGACAAGGGCAGCAAGGCCTTTTGTTTTTCGGAAGATAAAATTATTCCAGCCAAAAGTTATTTGATAATAAGCAGTTCCGAAACCAAAATATTTTTCAATAATACCGAAGATGAAGTGAATTTGCTTTGGCCAGATGAAAGCATAATTGATAGCGTGAAATATGAAAAAGCGCAGGAAGATTTTTCATATAGTCTGTCTGCAGAAGGCGAATGGCTTTGGTCGCAAGAAAAAACTCCGCTTGCTGCTAATGTTATAAAAATTAAAAATGCAAATAAACAAAAAACAGATTTAAAAAATTCCTTCAGTGACGATGTTGATTTTACAGAACAAGAGGATGATAAAAATAGTGATAATGCTGGAAAGATTTTAAGTTTGCAAAATTATCAAGAAAGCGAATATAAATATGTTTTGATTGAAGAAGCAAAAACATTGCCGCTCTTCATCCCTGTTAAGCTTGAAGGCATTATATCGGTTCCCGTGGATATTTTGGGAGACAATATTTTTTATCTGGCCGAACAAGATTCCGGAGAAGGAATTCAAATATTCAATTATAGCGGCAATCCTCTTGATTTGAAATTAGGTGATCGGGTGCAGCTTTGCGGTTATCTTTCGGAAGTCGGAGGAGAAAGGAGATTGGCGCTGGATGAAAATTATGTCGAAAGAATAAGCAGTGATAATCTGCTTGAGGCTTCTCCTTTAGATTATAAGAATATTGAGAATGCACTAGGGGATCTTGTTTATATCGAAGGTATTGTTGGCAATGTGGCAAGCGACAATATTTTCTTTTTGGAAACGACTGATGGCAGGCTGAAGGTTTATGCCGAACCGGATACTGATATTTCGTTAAAAAAAATTAAAGCTGGTGATAAAATTTCCATTACGGGACATATTAGCCACACTTCTTTAGGCTATAGAATTTTGCCTCGTTTCAATTCAGATATCCATTTTTTAGAAAATGAATTCAGTGATATAATAAAAACAGATGAAACAGGCCGAATTTTGAGTGAAAATAGCTCTTCCGGTTGGCTTAATTTGTTTTTTGTTTTTAGCGCTTTAATCGTTTTGGACTGGAGCAGATTGAAGATAAAAAGCAGAACGTTAAAATCTAAGTGATTGGAATGAAAGCCTTGTTGTTTTTCGTTAATCATTAATTTCAAAATTTATGACTCGTTTGTATATGGGTGATTATTTAAAGATAGACAAAATCGAAGAAGCTTTGCGGAGGGCTGAAATAAAGGATTCTTTGCGAGGAGTGGACAAAAGGGAGGTTGATAGTTTTATGGCGGGATTTTATAAAGTGATAGCCGAACGGCATGGAAAATTTGGCGATAAAATCAGCTATCGGGAGATGGAAGAAATCTTCAGTATTATGAGGAGGGATCACAGCGATTTGGTGAACGAAGAAGAATTGCAGACAATAGCCAATATTCTGTTGAACAAGGAATTTGAATTTTAGCAGATTAACAACATTAAGATAAAACTATGAGTTTAGTTATAAATGGCAGAGTAAAAGCATACGATTTCAAAAAATTTTTAGAAGAAAAAACCAGTTTAGAATTTAAAGAAAGAGAACATTATTTTGGACGATTCAACAAGAAGTTTGGAGGAGAAGCGGATAATCTTAGAGAATTAAAAGACTGGGCAGAAGATATGTATAAAGACAGGCAAACTAGAGGCGAAGGCGCTGCTACGGAAAGAGATTGCTGCGAAGTCTTTGAGGCAATAAAAAAAGAGATTTAATTATTTAAATAAAAATATGAAAAACAAAATTGTAAAAAAAATCTTTACAGTAATTTTTG
>CAZKLR010000036.1:3628-8387 GCA_964553695.1 uncultured Candidatus Saccharibacteria bacterium
TGGGACTGCCTTTGGCAATTATAATCTTATTTATTTACATAGTATTCTTGATTGTTGCTTTTGTTTTGACGCCGGTGCTTTTAGGAAAATTGGTAAATGTTAAGGCGCGATTATACGAAGAAGATGACAACGCGCTCTGGAAAAACTTCATTTTTGGATATATTCTGATGCAGATTATCGGTCTTATTCCTTTCCTGGGCGGTTTGGCGATCTTCATTCTTTTCTTATTCTCTTTTGGAAGAGTAACAAAATACGTAACGACAGCGCTTAAGGAAAATAAATAAATATTTAAGCATCGAATAAATTAACAATAGCCACCTTCCCGTAAGGTGGCTATTTTATAACTGAGTTAGTTACTGTGCGTTTAGAGTGACGGATAATAAATAAGGATAACATAATTATTTGTCTCTTTTGCACTTGTTTTTTATATTATATTTTGGAGTAGCAAACTTTAGTTCGCGCGGTTATACCAAGTCGAACAATACTTTTTAATCTGCAATGGCAGCAGCTTGGAACAAATCCTGCTATTCTGAAACTCTTCAATATTTATTTTGCCAGCTTTGATTGGCATAATAAAAACAAACGGAACGGTATTTTTTAGGCAGACAATGCTGAATTATGTGCCTTTTTAAAATATAATGCCGGTGTTATAATATAAACAATGTTTATTGAAATTAACTCTGTAATTATTGCTTATGAAAAATGTGGCAGTCAGGTTTTTAAAACGCAATTTTGTGTTGGCAGCGCTGTTTCTTTGTTCTTTTGTTTCGTTTGCTTCTGCAGGTTCTGCTTTGGCTTCTGTTTCATATGATGTCGGAAATAACACAATAATCGTTTCTGATGAAACGACCGTGCGTGACATCCCGTGGCTCTATAATCAAATGAATGCCGCTTATCCGGCTTTGCAAGATACCGTGCTGAGATCGGTAGGAAAAATTTGGTACCTGAATGCAAATCTTACTTTAGTTAATTCCAGCATGGAAATTAATGATTCCACTGTAACCGAACTTCGAATCTTTAATTGTCACGGCGGAAGTTGTTACGAAGGCAGCGGTCTGTTTGGCGACTTTCGCATTAGCAATACTACAATCAATTCTTGGAATCCGGATGAAAATCGACCGGCTGATTATTTCAATTTGCGCGAACCTCAGCTGGACATTAATATTCAAGGCGGATATATTACGGACACTAACGCCAATAATATTCGCGAGGTAATCATTTACAATCCTAGTCAGGACTGCAATAATCTTACGCATATCAATGGCAAGGGACATATGCATATTAGAGAAGCCAATAATAGGACTTTCTATAACATTCTTAATCAGGATACTCTTGCTGGCGGTATTTTTTGTGCGAACTGTACCAATGTTGCTTTGCGCAAAATAACTGATATTAGGGGAGCTATAAATGAAGGCGGCGGGGGAGTTGTGTTTATGGGAGGGCATGACAATATTATGGAAGATGTATATGTCGATACGACTTCGTGGATGGGGGTCGAGGCTGATGGTTGCGCTTACAATATCACTCTCAAAGATATTACGATAATAAATGCCTATCATAACGGTTTGGATATCCATGGAGCGCGGAATATTTATGTGGAGAATATGACCGTACGTGATTCCGGCAGTAACAACATCATCGTTACCAGCTCCGGTTGTGACCTTTTTGATACCCATAATATACATTTCAAAAATATCCGAAGCTATAACGCAGGCGGTACGTTGCGGCAAGGGAATACGGGAATGGCTATGGCGCCGGCAAATATGGCTATGTACGATATAACTGTCGATGGTTTTTATTCGCAAGATGATGTAAAGTCGATAGAATCTACAAATGTAGATTCGTTTAAAGTCTTTAACTTAACTACAAAAAATGTCTCTGATATTCCTTTCCAGAGCGGTTATGGCAGTATTCCTTCCGCTTTAATTGATTCAGATACAACTGGAATTATTGGCGGTACTAGTATTTTTTCTGTACATAACAATACGGTTTATCCGCGTATTATCAATACTAAATATAAAGGCAACCTGTTGTTGGGAAGCAGCGGCACTGCATTTTATTATTATCCCGATATCTATGTAACAGACATAAACGGAAATCCCCTCTCTGGTGCAAGAATAACTTTTACAAGCGAGGTTGACCCTACGCAGAAAAGCATAAATGGCAATGGAGATGATCGAGCAGTGTTTTATACGGGCTCCGATGGACATACTCTTTTACCCACTCAAGATCGCACCAACTCTCCAGCTATTGCCGAAAAGACTATGACCTATACGGGCGAAGGTTATATTTTAGGCAATGTCACCAATTTAACCTGGACGATGCGCGTATCTTCCCCTGATAATTTAAGTGGCGCAATAGTGACTGGAATAGCTCCTAACTCTTCTTGGTATCGGGCCGATCCTTCTTCTCCTGCTAATACAATTACCGTTCAATTGTCTGCTGAAAACCTTCCGGATACTTCCGCCCCTTCCGGAATAACAGATCTGGCTCTTAGTAATCCGACAGAGGACGCTTTAACTTTAGGCTGGACTGCATCCGGAGATGATGGCAGTGTAGGTACGGCAACCGCATATGATATTCGATACTCCACTTCCAATATCACGGAAGAAACTTGGGATTCTGCAACTTCGGTATTGGTGGAACCATTGCCGCAAGCTGCTGGAACCGTTGAATCTTATACTCTGGAAAATTTAAAATGCAACAATACTTATTATGTTGCTATTAAAGTTGCCGACAAAGCGTATAATTGGTCAGCTCTATCGAACGTGGCAACTTTAGCAACTTCGCCTCATTCCGAACCGAGCGGTCTTGCTGGCGGATGGAATTTCAACGATGGTTTAGGAAGCGTAATTTCTGATTCTTCTGGTAATAACAATTCCGGTATTGTCAGTGGGGCGACCTGGGTGGAGGGCATTACTGGGCAGGGATTAAGTTTTGATGGTGTCGATGACTATGCTGAAGTTCCAAACTCAGACAGTCTGAATATCGGCGATGTAGCTGATAGCTATACCGTGAGTTTTTGGATTAACACAACCGAGACGAGCCAAACGGATTATATTTTGACCAAGGGTTCATATAATACTACTGGCGTATATCCTTTCCGATTTAACCTTTGCAATAGCGGTTTCATATGTTTCTTGCTATCAGATACCGAAGGCAATTATATCAATATTGGCAGTCCTACTTTGATAGCCGATGGAGGATGGCATCAAATTGTAGGAGTAAGAAATATGACAACCGGCAAAGACTCTCTTTATATAGATGGAATCTTAGGGCAAGCGGTTAACGATCCTATTGAATTCTCAATGAAGAATACCGCAGTTATAAAAATAGGAGCAAATGACAACAACTCCAGCTATTTTAGCGGACTGTTGGATGATTTGAAACTGTATAATCGCGCGCTGACTTCAGAAGAAATTCAAACTGGTTATCAAGCAATTAAAGATTCACTTCCTGATCCGAGTCCCATTCCTTTCACGTTACTCGTTTCTGATCCTATAGCGGCAGGAAGCGGAATCATAGCTGCTACCGTACTTGATTCTCATGGCGATGCCGTAGCGGGGGCCAGCTATGCTTTTACTCCTTCTGTTGGGTCTGCAATAACTGGTGTTACGGATAGTAATGGGCAAATTTTGCAGACGCTTACTTCTGGAATCTGGAGTTTGAGCATTACTGCCCCTTTGACTCTTGAATATGCAGAAGATATTTTACTTACTACTGTTAATGTTCCCGATGGAGAAAAGATTAATCTGGGTAATATTTATTTTGCGTTTGATGTGCCAGAGGGCGCTGATGCTGATTTGATTCCTTTTACTTCTTCTCCTGATGGTTATGTTTCGCAAGGAACGCCAATTATTACTCGCGCTTATTATGAGGAAGAAGCAAGAGGCAGTTTTCTCTTCCAGGGAAAAGGGGCAAATATTATTATAGTTACAGACAGTCCGGATAATGTCGTAACAGTAGATTATTCTCTCCTGGAAGGGCATAGTACCGGCACTGATATGGTTACAGCAACTTCTCTTGGAAATGGGACATTTATTGCCAGGCGTATTATTACACGCACGACTTCCGGCGGAGGAGTGCCAATAATAACTGCGACAAGAAACGAATCTTCGACCATTTATTGTCTGGCCGCTGGTCCAGTCAATCTGGATTTTCGTTCCATTTTCTCCGGTGCCGAAACGACAAACTTGGCATCATTGAATGATTTCCGTTCAGTGGCAAACCTGACTTTGCATAAAACTGATGTTGCAAAAGTTACTTTTTCAAGCCCGGTAAATCTTCTTGATCCGACTATGCAAAAATTCTTAAATAGCCTCGCTGCTAAAGTAACAATGTCAAACAGTTATCTTGATTTTGATGCAGATGCTGTTTTGGAACTTAAAAATGCCGGAGCCAATATTGTTTTTTATAATGTTGTAATGGATGTGCCTAAGATTCAAGTTGATGGCGTTGACGATTCGGCTGGAGTAACTTCGGGGGCTGTCTATGATAAAGAGAAGCATATTTTTTCTTTTGATGCATCACATTTTACGACTTTTAGTATCGTAGAAATCGGCTCGGCGGCCAATATTGTCTCTGTTCCCGTTTTTTCTCCTGCTGGCAGTTCTTATACTTCTTCTCAAACGGTTGCAATATCTACTTCTACAGAAGGAGCTTCCATCTATTATACATTAGATGGAACTACTCCTAGCTCTTCTTCTTCACTCTATGTTTCTCCGATTGCTGTTTCTTCATCTAAGACTATCAAAGCTAT
>CAZKLR010000037.1:0-6213 GCA_964553695.1 uncultured Candidatus Saccharibacteria bacterium
GCTGGTTTGGATAAAGTTGTTGTGGGTGAAGTGGTTTTTAAAGACAAGCATCCGGATGCGGATAAATTGAGCATTACCAAGGTCAAAGTCTCAGAGACAGAGACTTTGGATATTGTCTGCGGGGCGCCAAATGTTCAAGCGGGACAGAAAGTGGCGGTAGCACTGGTCGGAGCCGAGCTTCCCAACGGAATGAAAATTGAAGAAAGAAAAGTGCGCGGTGAAAATTCCTGCGGAATGATTTGCGCAGAGGATGAACTGGGATTGGGAAAAAGCCACGAGGGAATTATGGTGCTGGATGCCAATTTGAAGGTCGGTATGCCGATTAAAGAAGCTCTGGGCCTTGATGATACAATTCTGGAAATTGATGTGCTTCCCAATCGCGCGCATGATTGTTTGGGACATTATGGAGTTGCAAGGGAAGCGGCGGTTATCACAGGCAAGACGCTTAAAAAATTTGATATAGAATCCTCTTCGGACAGAAAAAATAAGAATGATGTTTTGGAAGTTGATGTGCAGGAAAAAGAATTGTGCCGCAGATATAGCGCGGCGGTCGTGGATGATGTGGAGATTAAAGAATCGCCGGTTTTTATCAAGTCGCGTTTGGAAAGCGTGGAGCTTCGTCCTATAAATAATATCGTAGATATTACCAACTATGTTATGTTTTCTTTCGGCCAGCCGATGCATGCTTTTGACGCGGATAAACTAAAAGGGAAAATAATAGTACGTTTGGCTAAAAAGGGAGAAAAAATTTTGGCTCTTGATGATAAAGAATATGAGCTTTTGGAGACTGATCTTGTTATCTGCGATGAGGAAAAACCGCTGGCAATTGCTGGGGTTATTGGGGGCAAAGAAGCGTCAGTGACGGAGAATACCAAAAACATTATTTTTGAATCGGCTAACTTCTACGGTACGGGAATCAGAAAAACTGCGCAACGTTTGAAGATTTTTACCGACTCTTCCCACCGTTTTGAGCGTGAGATTGACCCGGAAATGACAATGTTCTGTCTTAAACAAGCAGTTGAATTGGCGGAAAAATATGCCGCCGGCAAAACCAATCAAGATTTTATTGATGCATATCCTGTGCCTCGCGTTGAAAAGACTATTGAATTTGCATATGATCGTATTGAAAATCTGCTTGGCATTAATGTTCCGAAAGAAAAGGTGCTGGCGATTTTGAATTCTCTGGAGATGAAAGCGGAGAGCGATGGCGATAAAATCAAAGTGGTTGTTCCGACTTTCCGTATCGACATAGAAAAAGTCAATGATGTGATTGAGGAAGTGGCAAGGATTAACGGTTATGGCAATGTTACTGCCCGGTTAGCGGAAGTGTCGATGGCGCAAGTGCATCAAGGCGGGGCATGGGAGTTGGAAAGGGAGGCGAGAGAAGCTTGCCGCGGTTTGGGATTGTCGGAAGTCTATAATTATTCTCTTATCGGTGAAAAGGATTTGGAAAATTTTAATCTTGGCGGCGCGGAATGTTTGGAGCTTAAAAATTATCTTAGCGAAGATGCCAAGATTTTTCGCACCAGTATGATGCCGCGTCTTGTAAAGAACGTGGAGGAGAATTTGAAATATCGTGATGAGGTACAGCTGTTTGAAATCGGACGGGTGGCTTTTGGGCAGGCGGGAGAACTGCCTTTGGAAAAGAAATATTTAAGCGGTGCGATTGCTTCAAAAAATATAGATAAAAATCATTTGTTCTTTGTTGGCAAAGGTAAAGTCGAAGCTTTTCTGGAAAGATTGGGATTTATCGGAGCAAAATATGAAGCTATGTCGGAAGCGGCTTCGTTCTGGCACAAAGGCCAGTCGGCAATTATAATTATAGAAGGAAAACCAATCGGAAGGATGGGGGTAATTCATCCGCAAATTCTTAACAAACTGGGCTTGGAGACGCGGGTTTTTGGTTTTGAAATATATCTTGAAGAACTGTTATCTATCCAGTCAAAAGCGCGCGGATTTGAAGGCATAAACAAGATGCCGATAAGCGAATTTGATTTGGCGGTTGTGGTTGATAAAAACATTTTGTGGCAGCAGATAGTTGATGCGATTGCGTCTCTTGGCGAGACAAATATACGCAAAATTAGACCCTTTGATGTTTATGAAGGTGAAAATATTACGTCCGGCAAGAAAAGTATCGCGTTCAAAGTGGTTTGCCAAGCAGAAGATAAGACCTTGAGCGATGAGGAGATTAAGACGATTATGGACCGGATTATCGAAGCGCTGGGAAAAATCGGCGGGGAAATTAGAAAATAGGTATATAATAGAAATATATAAAACTAATTTTTTAAAAAAGCTATGCAAAAAGAGCCTCGGTCTTTATTCATAACAAAAAATGTTATGAGGGTGAGTTTAATCGTAGGGATCGTTCTGGTATTTGGCATTATGGGATATTTGGCGATAAATAAAAATAATTTGAGCGATTTATCGGATGGCAAAACAGCGGAAAACAATAACTCTAATATTGATGAGACAGCAGATTGGAAAGTCTATAAGAATGAGGAGTATGGATTTGAGGTTAGGTATCCGGAGAATTATTCTCTTGAACAGGGCGTTTATACATCAGATGAAAAATATCGAAAATCTTGGGTACAGCTTACGAATCCGGAATGGAGTGATCAGAAAGTTAATAATCCATCTCTAATAATCGATTTAATTGAAACGGAATTGTCTTTGGAAGAATATATAAAAGAGATGGGAGATAAGGGATCTATCATGGATGAAACTTGTTCAAAAGAGGCGATTTATTGCTCGTTGAAGGAAAAGGGGGATATTTATATAGGCGACGGCAATATATTAGGCTTACAATTCAGTTCTGCGGCGGCTAGCGGTTCGGATGAGCATATTCTTGTAAAAAATAAGGGATATATAATTGATTTAAGAAAGCATAATTCAGGGATGGGCGAATTTTCAGATGATATTTACAGAAAAATTTTATCGACCTTTAAATTTATTGAGGATAACAAAGACTTTGCTTGCTCAAGAGAAGGCGATTTGTTTGTGCTAGGAAATTCAGCGTATCCTTATAATAAAGCCAGAATTATCAGCAAGGAAGGAAAAATGGGGGGAAGTGTGGATTTCCCTAATTATACTTTTGCTATAAATGATTCCAACTTTGTTCTTGAAGGGGTAAATATTTCGGAAGTGAATCGGATAGATGTGGAATGGAAAGGAGACGGACGGATTGAGCCGGTGGGAAATTTTGCAAGAGGAGATACTCATTGGTGTTTTAATATAAGCGAAGAAAAAGGGAATCTGAAAAAAGGAACCAATATATATTTTGTGAGGCTTTATCTCGATAACGAAGAAAAGATTGAATATAGCGTACAACTGATTTGGGGCGCTTTCGCGGGAGAGATAGAAGACAAGGAAGTTTTGCATATAAATTGGCTTGATAAAATACAAAAGGAACCTATAACAAAATTTTTTTCTCAGGAGCAATTGGATAATTTTTATACGGATTGCAACTATTATGAGCTCGATTATAAAACTCCAAAACCTTGCTATGAACTTTTTTCTTTTTATAGAGCGGGGACTGTGGATGGCGGAAAATATGATGATTATGAATATTGTCTTGTTTCTCAAACATTCATAGGAGACGGAGAAAGTGATTATTATTATAGAATTCTTTTTAATTCTAAAGACAAAAGATTAATTCTGCTTAAGGAGTATTCCAACGATCTCAGTTCTCAAGATAAAATTTTCTTTACTTTGGCGAATCATCTGACAATAGATAACTTATTACCTAAGGCGGAGATTCCCATTCCCGGCACTGGATATTATTTGGAGCCTCACAGCGATAGTCCGAATGCTTTGTTTTCGGATGTGGTTGCTACAGGTTTCTATTCTATTAGTCCTAAAAAATTATTTACTGATCCGGATGCCGGAGATATATATTTAGAAGAACACAAAAGAACTTTTATTGTCAGGGTTTCTGATGGTTCCATTATGGTTTATAGGATGAAGCTGCCTTTTATAAAGACAATGCAAGCTGCTGAAGATTGGAATACGGATGACTTGTTGCTGGATATAAGATTTGAGGATGGGAGACAAAACACGGAATATTATTCTCACGGTTCGAGATATCAATTTGTTTGCGCCGGCGGAAAATTATACGATATTGTTTCCGGAGATTTTCTGGATGTTAATACGCAGCTTAAATTGGCAGGAACAAGTTCTTCCGGAGACAAATTCTATGAAATAAATAATGAAGAAAAACTGAAGGAAATTTATAATAATAAGCGCACGATTCCAATCGGTATTTCTGACGAGTCTTCTTATATTTTTCATCAGGATATTACTTTTGAAGAATTCAAGGCTTTACATCCGTTACTTTTTTGGCGGGATCCTTTTGGCAGATGGATACAATTTACTGATAATATCTTTTCTTCCGATGCGGAATGCGGGGGTGGATACGGAAAATCCGCTTTATAAATTTAAAGATGGCATACTCTAACAAAAAAATAATAAAGATTATTTTCTCGGGGACGGTCGTATTTCTTGTTTGTTTTCTTTTTCTTGAAATTATTGCGACGGAAGAAGACGTAAATATGGCAAACGAACAGTTTCCGTATTCCGTGGAGGAAGATGCAACGGTATACCATCTTTCTTATAGATCCAATCCAAAACTTTATGAGATGGCTTATGCTGGTTTGAAAGAGGAGAGTATTTTGAAAGAGAAAATTTATGGTGGAATAGTTACGCATCATTTTTTCGCATCCGGATTGATTGCAAAATTCTTCAAAAAACTGGAAAAACAAGAAGAAATTAAAACAGTAGTAATAATCGGTCCAAATCATTTTGAGGCAGGTTTCGGTGAAGCTTTAGTATCGCGTGCGATTTGGAGTACTCCTTTCGGCGACTTGGAGCCAGATAAAGAAATGATTGACAATATCGCCAGTTCGGGTATCGCTGTAATAGATGAAAATCCTTTTGAAATGGAGCATTCAATATCAACTCTGGTTCCGTTCGTAAAAAATACTTTTCCAGAGGCGCGGGTTGTCCCGATAATATTAAAAGAAAAAACGAGTATTGATACTTGCCAACGGATTGCTAGAATTCTATATGACAATAATGCAAATGGAGACGTTTTAGTCATAGCCAGTGTTGATTTTTCACACAACCTTCCATTAGAAGAGACGGAAACAGAAGACGCGAGATCTGCCTTGGCGATAGCAGGTTTTGATTTTGATATGATATATGATCTTGAAGTGGATTCGCCGGCATCGATTTACACTTTGCTTTATTTTCTAAAGCTTCTTGGGGCTGACAATCTTGTTTTTTCTGAACAGTCTAATTCTTTCCGGATATTTAATTCTTCTTCAAATGAAGGAATAACGGGGTATTTTATAGGGCATTTTGGGCTTTCTAGCGACAAATTCCGTGATTTATAAAAAAGGCTTAACTATTGAAGAAAAAGCTAAAGTTTGCTAGAATATAACCGTAGGCTTAAGGAGGAAAGCTTGCGGTTTTATTTATGATTTTGGGTAGATTTTAGCAAATATAAACTATACTTATGGTAAAAAACAAAGACACTAGCAGTTATGGCGCCAGTAATATTCAGGTTTTGGAAGGATTAGAACCGGTCCGCAAGCGCCCTGGTATGTATATCGGAGGAACGGGGCTGGATGGTCTTCATCATCTTGTTTGGGAAATCGTTGATAACTCGATTGATGAGGCTTTGGGCGGATATTGTGATTATATAGAGTTGGAATTGATGGAGGGAAATCGTATTCGAGTGCGGGACAACGGGCGAGGAATTCCGGTAGACAAGCATCCTCAAACAAAGAAATCTGCGCTTGAAACAATTATGACCGTTCTTCATGCGGGTGGAAAATTTGGCGGCGGCGGATATAAAGTTTCCGGAGGTTTGCACGGAGTAGGAGCGAGTGTTGTGAATGCTTTGAGCTCTTATATGCGTGTTGAGGTACGGCGTGAAGGCAAACTTTGGATGCAAGAATATTCGACGGGAGCTCCTAAAGCGGAAGTAAAAGCAATTGGCAAGGCCGACGATACTGGTACGGAAACTATTTTTGAAGCTGATCCATTGATTTTCAAAGAAATTGATTATGATTGGAAGAGAATTGTGGCTCGTATGCGCCAGCAGGCATATCTTACCAAGGGTGTGCGCATTAAACTTATTGATTCGCGCAATCCGGAAGCATTAAAAAATTATTCTTTCTTCTTCGATGGCGGAATCATTTCTTACGTGAAGCA
>CAZKLR010000037.1:6313-8311 GCA_964553695.1 uncultured Candidatus Saccharibacteria bacterium
CTTAAAGAAAAGGATGAGAATCTAAGCGGAGACGATGTATTGGAAGGTTTGACGGCGATTATCAATGTCAAACTTGGCGAACCGCAGTTTGAAGGTCAGACAAAAGGCAAGCTGGGAAATGCGGAAGTGAAATCGATTGTGAATAGCGTGGTAGGGGAAGCTTTGGACTACTATCTTGAAGAAAATCCTAATGATGCAAAAGAGATCCTCAGTAAATGTGTTCTGACTGCCAAGGCGCGGCTTGCAGCAAGAGCAGCGAGGGATACTATTATCCGCAAGGGCGCTTTGGAAGGAATGACGCTTCCGGGAAAATTGGCGGATTGTTCAGAACGCCGGGCAGAAAGATGCGAGCTTTATATTGTAGAGGGTAACTCAGCAGGCGGCTCTGCCAAACAGGGGCGAGATCGAGCATTTCAGGCCATACTGCCTTTGCGAGGAAAGATTCTTAATGTTGAGAAAGCTCAGTTGGCGCGAGTTTTTACCTCAGAAGAAATTAAAAATCTTATTATTGCGCTCGGTACAGGTATCGGCGAGAAATTTGATATGACCAAATTGCGCTATAACCGTATTGTGATTATGACAGATGCTGATGTGGACGGCGCTCATATTCGAACTCTGCTGCTTACACTTTTCTTCCGTCATTTTGAAGACTTGATAACGGAAGGGCATATTTATATAGCTCAGCCGCCATTGTATAAAATTCAGTACGGAAAAAAACATCTTTACGCTTTTACGGAGGAAGAGAGAGCGGCGGCGATTGAAGAACTTATGAGAGAAGCAAGTAAGAGAAAGAAATCGGGAGCGGAAGAGGAAAAGGAAGAAAAAGAAGAAATTGAAGAAGATATGGAAGCCGGCGAAGAAGAAGCTTTGGAATTGGAGGGGGATTTGAAGGGAATTACTATCCAGCGCTACAAAGGTCTCGGAGAAATGAATCCGGAACAGTTGTGGGACACAACTATGAATCCGGCAACTCGTATTATGAAAAAAGTTTCTATTGAAGATGCTGAAGCGGCCGATGCGGTATTTGACGTTCTGATGGGAAATGATGTTACGCCCCGCAAGAAATTTATTCAAACTTACGCCAAGAGCGTGCAAAATTTGGATATATAGCAATCAACAAAAATCCGCTCTTTTAAAGGGCGGTTTTTTATAATTACAGGTTACAAGCTTTTTAAAATATGCTATATTATTTCTGTGAGGAAATAACAAAAGGCAGGAATAGAGATAAAACAACACTGAGGCCAATCAATATCACGGCGACAAATTTTACGGTTTCAAACAATTTTTTCTTTTTCATAAAAATTTCTTGATTATCGACTGATAAAATGAATGCGGACTAAAGCTTGCTTATATGAATATGATTTTGCTTTCAGCCTGCCATCTTCGTTTGGATTCTAACATTAATTGCGAACCCCGTCCAGTTTAATTGTTTTTTTATCTTGCTTAAATTCACAGACTAGTAATTTTATAAATACAGCTAAACAATCAAAATGCTTCAGAGAACCGGCAAAAAAAGAAAGATTTTTGGCAAGCTTCCGTTTCAATTGGCGGCAATTTTGATTTTGGTTGTGATGTTTGCTCTTGGCTCGGCGCTCAGTAAGGAATTGTATCGCGAATACAAGATCCGGAAAGAAATAGACACTCTTAAAACGGAAATTGAAGCGATGGAAAAGGACAATTATGAGCTTTCCCAGCTTCTGGAGTATTACCAGACTGATGAATATAAAGAAGCGGAGGCCAGGAAAAGGCTGAACTTAAAAGCGGAAGGGGAAAAAGTGGTGATGATTGATGAAAAGGAAAGTAACGCGGAGGAGGTAAAGAAAAATGAAGAAGAGCAGAAGAAGGCGAATATGAAAAATTATATCAAATGGTGGAATTACTTTTTTGCCAGTCGGGGATAGACTCGGCTGGCAATTGTGCTATAATCGAGCTGTATTTGCGGATATAGTATATCGGTATTATGCGACCTTCCCAAGGTTGAGAGACGGGTTCGACTCC
>CAZKLR010000038.1:0-7938 GCA_964553695.1 uncultured Candidatus Saccharibacteria bacterium
AAGATTTATTCGGAGGAGAAATCGAGCAGGAAATTGAGGAAATTTCCGGAAAACAAATTTTGGGCATTGTAGAAAACGTGAAGATTCGTCGCCGTCCCAGTGCCGAAACTGAAAACATAGACGAAAGCAAGCTCACAAAGAAGGAGAAAGCGGCTATCAAGAAAAAACAAGAGAAGGAGTTGGTTGATCTTAAGGCTAAAATCGATACGGGAGCGGGATATTCGTCTATTGATAAAAATTTGGCAAGAGAATTGGGATACGGAGACGTTATTGATGAATTTGATGAAGCTACTAAAGATTTCATTATTGACGGAAAAACAAAATCGGAAGAATTGGATTTTCGTATTAAAGAATATTTAGAAAAATGGGGAGAAGATTTCGGTGCAGTGCTGGCAAAGTCTAGTCATGGCGCTTCTTATCGGTTGATGATAAAAATGGATCTGGTTCTTTCTGGTGTCAAAATTCATACGCCACTTTCTATTATTGACAGAAGCAGCTTACAATTTCCCGTGATTGTCGGACGTAAAAGTCTTAAGAATTTTTTAGTTGATCCGTCAAAGGCGTCCAAAGATATTTTGTAAAGTTAATTTATGAATAAAATTAAAATTGCCATTATTGGTGCTAGTTATACAAGTAATTCCAAAGATCTTAAAGTAGCAATAGAAAATGCAAAAGGAGAATGTTTTTTTGTAAATCTTAGTAGTTTAACTTTTGCTGTAGAGAATAAAAAATTTTTAATAAGAAGCAGCGTTGTAGATTTAGATAAGATTGATATTTTTATATTTAGAGGTTTTAATAGCAATATTTTAGAAGCTAGAATATTGGCAAGGAGATTGATTGATAATAAAAAGATTGTTATTGATGAAGTTATATCTAGCAAATATATAGAAAGCAAAATTTTACAGTGTCAGGTTTTAAAAGATAATGGTATAAATGTTCCAGAAACTTTT
Organism: uncultured Candidatus Saccharibacteria bacterium; assembly: GCA_964553695.1. GTDB lineage: Bacteria > Patescibacteriota > Minisyncoccia > JAHIHE01 > JAGLIN01 > STD2-77. The sequence continues at coordinate 951 of CAZKLR010000038.1, forward strand.
CAAGCTTTAAATTGTGATGCGTGGATTGAACATCTAAAAAAAGAGAATTTCCCGGTTGTAATCAAACCTATATGCGGTAGAAAAGGAGAGGGTGTTATTAAAATCGATAATTTTGAAGATGCGGTCATGTTCTTTAAGAGAAATCCTAAGGGTTTTTTCTTGCAAGAATATTTGCCTGTCGATGGAGATTTCAGAATTTTTGTTGTGGGTAATAAAGTAATAGGAGGAATAAAAAGGAATTGTCCGCCTGGGGATTTCAGATCAAATGTTGCCGTAGGTGGAAAAGCGGAGAAAATAAATGTTACAAAAGATATAAAAGAAATTGCACTTCGAGCTTCGCATTGTTTAGGATATGAAATTGCTGGAGTTGATATTTTGCAATATAAAAATATTTATTATACTCTAGAGGTTAATATTGCTCCGCAGTGGGAAGGATTTAAAAAATGTACCGGAATTAATCCGGCAGAACACATTGTAGAATACGCTTTGGACAGATATTATCAATCAAAACTTTAAATTTAAAATATGAAAAAAAGGGCACTGATTTGTACCACCCTAAATGATAGTTCTCTGCCTCTATTTCTGACGGATAAGATAAACAGAGAACTATTAATAGATACTTGCTTTATTTCCGACGATAAAGATTATTTAAGAGATAAGTTGAGCCTTAATAGTTATGATTACCTTTATATTCGCGATCCTTTTACTGATAATAAGATAGAAATTCAAGAAATCGTAGATAAACTAGATCTGATTTTAAATTCTAGACAAAAAGTGCGTTTGATAGATAATATTTCCAATATTCAGGATATTTTTTTTGAAGATAAATGGGAGCAATATAGACTCTTTAAAGATTTAATGCCAAAAACAGAATTGTTGCAGAAAGAGAATACGGGAGAGCTTATTTTTAAAAAAAGAATATCAAGCAGAAGTAAAGGAATTTTCTTTAAACAAGATGATATAAAAAATAATTTTAATGATTATATTACGCAAGAAAAAATAAAAATTGATAAAGAGTATCGCGTTTTTGTAATTTTTGGAGAGGCTGTAAAAATAGTAGGGATTAAAAATCCTAAAACTGAAATATCAGCTTCAAAAGTTATTGGAAGTGAAAAAATTGGTAAAGAATTAGAGGATATTACAAAAACAGTTATGAACAGAGTAAATTTTCATTTTATCGGAATAGATGTTGCAAAGACTATTGATGAAAAATATTTTTTATTAGAGATTAATAGAAGCTGCCAATTCAACAAGTTTTATGAATTAACGGGATTGAATTTAGCGGAAGCTTTTGTTAGCAAGCTTATAAAATTTGTATAAAATTTTATGTCTGATAAAGTACCTAAGAGTATAAGATTAATGGCTTCTAAAATTTTAATAAAAGAAGCTATGCGAAGAGGAATAAGTTGTAGGCATATTAATCCCTATCAAAAAAAAGAGCCTTTATTAGAGTTATCAAAAAATAATCATTTCGAATATATTTTATGGCAAAAAGGATCGAAACTTTCTTTTACTTCTGATTATATTACTCAAAATAAACAGGTTACTAAATATTTTTTAAAGAAAAAGCGGATTAGTATTTCGGAAAGTGGTTTGTTTTCAAGTGAAGATATTGATGGCATTAAAATTTTTGCGGGGAAAATTGGATATCCTTTAGTAATTAAACCTTATAATGGTTCCAAGGGCGATTTTATATTTTTAGGAGTGGAAGATTGGTCACATTGCGTTAACATCATTAAGGAAAATTTTAGCAAAAAGCAGTATATCATTTTGGAAAAAGAATTTTTTGGTCAGGAGTATAGATTTATGGCTACTAAAAATAAAGTATTAGGAGTTATCCGTCGAGAACCTGCTAATGTAACAGGTGATGGTTTTAATAATATTAAAGAGCTTATAAATATTAAAAATTTTTCTAAAAATGGAGAAAAACATTTACGAAGATTTTTTAAGATAGTGATTGATGACAATGTAAAAAATAAGTTAAAAAGTCAAAATTTAAGTATTAATTCTGTGCTCGATAAAGGACGAAAAATATTCTTGCGAGATACTTCTAATGTATCTACTGGTGGAGATAGTATAGATGTGACAGAAAAAGTACATCCGGGTTGGAATAAACTAGCTATATCGGTTATTAATTCCATTCCTGGCCTTCCATGGGGAGGTATTGATATATTAATAAAAGGAAATATATCCGAAAAGCCTAGTGAAGAGAAATATGTTGTTATAGAAGTAAATTCCAACCCTGGAATTTTGTCTCACTATTTTCCCTGTACGGGCAAGCGCAGAGAGATAGTAAAAGGTTTTTTGGATGTGCTTTTTCCAGAAACCAGAACATGATAGCGGAATAATAAAAACTAAATCTGGACAAGTAGTTTTTAATTTTCCCTAAAATAGGTTATACTTAATTAAGTGTAACTGTTTTATTATGAAAAAAACGCCTAAAATTCTTTTTGTTACCACCGATTTGGATCCGTTCTGCAAAGCGGGCGGATTAGGTGATGTTTCCCGAGATCTTCCCAGGGCTCTTTCCCAAATGGGGTATGATGTCCGGATTATGATGCCGCGGCACGGCGTAATCAATGAAAAAAAATACGGCATAAAACTGGTCCAAGATAATCTTAAAGTCGATTTGGCAGACGAGGAGATAATATTTCGTATCAAGGAGTCTCAGCTGGACGGTAGAATCCCGGTATATTTCATTGATAAGCATAGATATTTTGGCAGCCGCAGCCGGTTATATGCTTATGCCGATGAAAACAAGAGATTCTTGTTTTTTTGTAAGGCGGTTCTGGAGGCGATAAAAAATCTTGAGGAGTGGACTCCGGATATTATTCATTGCAATGATTGGCATACGGGGTTGATTCCGTATTTAATAAAAACCGAATATAAGAAAGACGAAAAAATCGGAAAATTGAAAACTTTATTTACTATCCATAATCTTACTTTTCAGATGGGGCATGATTGGTGGACTATACCAAAGAGAAACAAAGACGACGGCTTGGCTCCGCTTTCTACTTTTAACAGGCGACGGATAAATAATATTAATTTTGCCAAGCGCGCAATTATTTATGCGGATATGGTAAATACTGTCAGCGAAAATTATGCGGAAGAGATCTTGAAGGAAAAATTCGGCCAAGGACTTCACGAAGATCTTGCATGGAAATCCAAGAATAAGAAATTTTTCGGGATTGTTAACGGCATCGACTATAATGAATATAATCCTAAAACAGATCCGGGGCTGGTGGAAAAATATGATATTAGAGACTTTGATGACAAATATAAAAACAAACTTGTGTTACAGAAAAAATACGGATTGAAGGTAGATAAAAACATCCCGCTTTTGGGAATGGTAACGCGTATCACGGAACAAAAAGGATTCGATTTACTTATGGAAATTATTAATCCTTTGCTGAAGCTCGATCTCCAACTGATTCTGGTTGGAGATGGCGATCATAAATACAAGAAGTTTTTTCAGGGCATTAGCGAGAAGAAGCCAGGAAAGCTGGTTGCTTCTCTGGAATTCAGGCAGGAAAATATAACCCAGATTTATGCCGCTTCCGATATGTTCTTGATGCCTTCACGTTTTGAGCCTTGCGGTCTGGGGCAGCTAATCAGTTTGCGTTATGGTTCAGTGCCAATTGTGCGGGAAACTGGAGGCCTTTTGGACACGATCAAAAATTATAATCCTGCAACCGGAAAAGGCAACGGTTTTACCTTTAAGGCTTATGACTCCTTTACTTTTTTTGCGGCGATTGTAAGGGCTTTGGAAACTTTCCGCTATCGGGATAATTGGCGGAAAATCGTTATCAATGGAATGCAGGAATCTTTTTCCTGGGAAGTGCCGGCAGCGAAATATATCGCTCTCTATAAGAAAACTCTAAAAGACAAATAAAACTATGCCAAAATACGGACTTCATCTTAAGGATATTGAAAAAAAAGTTCATAAAAAAATCTCAGAGCTCGAGCTGACTCCAAAGTATGTTTTTGATGCCAAAAAACATCAGGAAAGATTTTATACTGCGCCTTGCAGGGACAATAAAAATAATAAGGTCGTATTCAAGATGCGAACGGAAGATTTTCAAAAAACAAAAGAAGATTTTAGAAGAGAGATAAAAATTAATAAATTGTTTACGGAATATAGCAATCGTGCCGGAAAATTGTCGGTTCCGAAATTTATCGATGGCGATAGCGAACATATTCCCGAATGGATGATCTACGAGTTTATTGAAGGTTATGAGTCAGGAGATTTCTATAACGGTTTGGAAAAAAATAATATTAAAAAATTTTCTGTGGAGAGCTTGATATCGGGAGTGAAAAATATGCAGAAAATATCGGCGTTTGCTCAGGGTGAAATAAAATTAAAAGCTTGGAAACACAAAGATTTTTTGGAGGCTTATGAAAAATATGCCGGTACTTTAAAACCTTTTTTTACGGAAAAAGAAATCGGCAAAGCAGCTGAAGTTTTGAATGCGAATAAAAAAATATTGGATGCAAGCAGCCGCTTTATTGCTCACGGCGATTTTCATCCCGGCAATCTGATTATTACCCCGCAGAAAGAGATTGCAATTATCGATTGGTATTATGTCCACCTTAATAACATCGCTTTCGACATCTCTTTTCTTTATCTTGAAATTACGGACAAAAAATTTCAGAAAAAAATTCTTGAAAGATTTGTTAATGAATCGGCGTCAGATAAGGAAGAATTTTTCCGCCTCTTCCGTTTGAATATCTTATGCCTTGCGCCTCAAAAAATAAATGTTCTTCGCGATGCTTTATACACTCTTGAGCCGGAGAAGAAAGATTATTACGCCAAGCTGACTTCGAAAGGAATCGCCAAACTGGAAACAAATCTTGAAGCTTTTGATAAAGCGCTTTATGGAATTAATTTTTTATAAAAATGAAAATTGGAATTGCCTGTACTAACGCCATACCTATACCTGTTCCTGCAAATGAAATTTATGCCAATCAGGAGATTGCCGGCTGGATTGCCGACGAGCTTGCTGGGCGAGGATATGACGTAACTCTCTTTGCGCCTCAGGGGTCGAAGACAAAAGCCAAATTGGTAACATTTGATATGCTTCCTTATTCCGATCCAAAAGTTTACGGACATTTTATGACTGGCAGGTCTTTTTCAGATTACGAAAATCTTTTTATGGCAAAAATCTATAATTACGCCAAGCTGAATAATTTCGATATTTTGCATATGCACCTTCGTCCTTTGGATGTTCTTCCGTTTGCTGCTATGAGTTCTGTTCCGACTCTCCAGACCATTCACGATCCGCTTACTTTTCAGTATTTTAAGATGCTGGAACTTTATAACGAGTTTCAAAATATCGGGCTAGTGTCTGTCAGTTTAGCTCAGAGAAAAGCTTTGCCGCGGCTTAGAATTTTTGATAACGTCTATAATGGTATAGATCTGGCAAAGTGGAAATATAATCCTGCGGGAGGTAATAGCTTCTGCTGGTCGGGGAGAGTAATTCGGGAGAAGGGTCCGCACAAAGCGATAGAAATTGCACGCAAAATGAAACTGAAACTGAATATGGCAGGGTTTATCTATGCTGGAGATAAGTCTGATGAAAAAAGTTATTGGAATCAGGAAGTAAAACCTCTATTGAATGACGACATAAAAATGGACTATTTGATCCAGGACAGAATGCCTGATTTTTATGGAAGTTCCAAAGCTTTTATCAATACGCTTGATTGGGAAGAACCGTTTGGTCTGGTGATGATCGAAGCAATGGCGTGCGGCACGCCGGTGATAGCTTTTAACCGCGGTTCGGTTGCGGAAATTGTGAAAGATGGTGTAACGGGATTTGTGGTGGAAACGGAAGAAGAAATGATTGAGGCGGTAAAAAATATAGATTCGATAAAACGTGAGGATTGCCGCCGGCATGTGGAAGAAAATTTTTCCATAGAAAAAATGGCGGATAATTATTTGGCGGCTTATGAAAAATTGATTTCAGAACAGCATATCAAATAAATAGTTTAATCTGGCAGGACGGTAAAAAATAAATAAATTATAATTACGATAAAATGAGAATTGCGCAATTGGTTTCGCTGCAGGAAAGCGTACCTCCTAGAGGGAAAAATGGTTTGGAATATATGGTCTATTATCTGACCGAAGAACTGGTGCGCCGAGGGCACGAGGTTACTTTGTTTGCTACGGGTGATTCCAAGACCAGCGCGCGATTGGTTAAAATATTGCCCTATCCGATGTCTCGCGGTGTTCTGTTCGATCTTAGCCCTACTCACTATGCTTTGACGGTAGTAGCCAAGGCTGTTGAAATGTCAGATCGGTTTGATATTATCCATTCTCATTTGGGGGCGCCGATATATTATTTCTCCCATTTGACGGACACGCCGATCATCGAAACTGTGCATAGTTCCGACAGCGGCACTGTGAATAAAGAAAACGAAAGTTCAACGAAGAAATATTCCAAGGACCGGAGAGGAAGATTTTATAATATTCATCATGTGTATGTCAGCCAAAGCCAGCGAAAGAAATTTAATCCGAGAAAAAATTCTTCAGTAATCTATAACGGAATCAATTTTCAAAATTTCAGTTTTAAAAATCAAGAAGGGGATTATTTCGCTTATCTGGGCTACTTGAATGAAAATAAAGGCGCACATCTTGCTGTGCAGGCTGCCAAGAAAACCGGAGCAAAACTGAAATTAGCCGGCAGCTATTATGGATGCGAAAAATTTTTTGAGAAGAAAATAAAACCATATTTGAAAGAGGGACAGATAGAATATTTGGGTGTTCTGGCTCCGAAAGAGCGTAATGCATTTTTGGGAAACGCCAAAGGGCTTTTGTTTCCGGTTAACTGGGAAGAACCGTTCGGTATGGTGATGATCGAAGCAATGGCATGCGGTACTCCGGTGATCGGCTTGGACCGCGCTTCTGTTCCGGAGGTGGTAAAAGATGGCAGAACCGGATATATTGTAAATGACTTGAGGGGAATGTGCGGCGCCATTAAAAAAATAGATT
>CAZKLR010000039.1:0-7928 GCA_964553695.1 uncultured Candidatus Saccharibacteria bacterium
GCGCTGCTTAAAGCAAAACTTCCATTCTCCCCACGATTGGCTTCCCGCAATTCTCGACTCATCATATCCACGGCGGCATTGGCATCGTGAATTCTCTTAATCATTCCGATATTAGAACCCTGCTGTTTGTACAAAGAAAGAAAAAGTAGACTGATAGCAAGCATAAGCACGGAAAAAATAGCTATTGCAACGATAACTTCAAGCAAAGTAAAACCTTTTTCTCTGGCAATTTTCATATTTACTGGCTAAGGACCAACATTAATAATAATATTTGTAGTATTTCCCGGATAAACAGAAATTGGAGAAGGCAAATCAAAAGAAATTATACTATAAGCGCCTGTTGTAGAAAAATCATAACTTCCCCATTCCATATTATTCACACTTATATTGCCTCCGCCGTCGCTCATAAAAGTTTCTTCATATTTGGGAATATAGACAGTCTCTCCGGAAACATTAAGGTAGCTTCCTTTATTTTTCGTGCTTTTTATAGTAATTGGAACGCCGGTTCTTATGGCATTCCCCATATGATTATAGCTAGTGCCATAAATATTATTATCGCCGGCACCTCTATTATCCTGCCAAACAGCAACCGCGTTGCCGGACAAATCGCACGCCGTAGAAGAATTTTCCTGATTGCCGTTCATCGTATCGGCAAGCAACAGATCATAAGTCCATTGCCGGGCCGCAGCCGAATCAATTTTTGAAGAATAAATATTGTAATATGCGCTTCCATTCCTGTTATCCTCCCAGGAAACATATATCGCGCTATCAGAGCAAAATCCTATCGATGGCTTGTCTCTTTGTGCTGTTGCAAAAGAATCGTCATTGATTTTTACATCTGCAGCAAAAGCCTTATTGCCGCTTCCGTCCATTTTCTGGAGATAAATGTCAGGCTGAGCATCTCTTTCATCAGCCCAAGCAACATATATTGAAGCACTTCCATCAAAAATCATACTGGGATTATATTGATTCAAAGATCCGCCGTCAGAATTAACCACATATTCAGAAAAAGAAACAGCGCCATCTTTATTAAATTTGCTGAATAAAATGTCAAAATTGCCGGAATGATTACTTTGCCAAGCCACATAAATATTATTTTGATTTCCTCCCGATATATCAGTGTTCCTGTCTGAAACGACCTTGGCGTTTATCTGCTCATTGGAACCGGAATTGTTAATTTTTAAATCATCTGTCCAGAAAGTGCCGGAAGAAGGAATAAACTTTTGCATATAGATGTCCCAAGTCGCATTGCGATAGTCTTCCCATACAATATAAAGATTACCATCTTGATCATTTGTCATATCAACATTCTGTTGAGCGCTTCCAGATGAATCATGTCCGATTTGATACTCGCTTCCGGTAAGATTTCCATTGGCAGTATTTATCTCCTGAAGATATATATTGCTGTTAGAATCCCGATTGTCATTCCAGGCTAGATACAAAGAACCGTCCGGCACAATTTTTAATTTTGGATAAGAAGAATCCGGCTGGTTTACCACTCTGGCATCAGAAGACCAGGAAGCATCATAACTGCCCGTTCCGGAATTATAAATCAACTTCTGCATATAAATATGTTTCTCTGCATCCCGATCATCCGCCCAAGCAACAAAAACATCTCCGCTCGCGCTAATCGCCATCGCGCTTTCAGTCTGCTCACCGGCGCCAGAGACATTTACTTGCCAATTGGCAGGATTATCAAAATGTACCGTTCTTATATTAATCATACCCGTGGCATCAATCTGAAACCCAATTTTCGTAATTTTTTGTTCTATAACTAAAGCATTTGCCGGATTAGGCACCGGATTATAATCTTCAGAGCTGGGATCATTATTGACCGCATAAGTTTCCGCCACGCTGTAACCGGATTTCGTAACTTTAATATGATAATCATCCGAAGGGGAAAGATCCGGAATCCAGAGATTTCCATTTAAGTCGGTCTTAACTCCAGACAAACTGTAGCTTTCAGCATTACTATTTACCTCCACGTCCGCCTCGGAAACAACAATTCCTTCCGAATTATAAGCTGTAACATAGATACCGCCTTTGCCGTCGCTTAACCCTTCCAGCCCCATGGGAGCGACGTCCGTATTTGTGGCGATTTCTTGAGATCCTCCGCCAATAGGATTTGTCCAGGAAATCCTGACTCTTACTTTTTTATAGTCAAAAGGAAAACTGTCATTGACCGTCCCGCCATCTACGCCATCATAAGGATCGTCCACCCAAGTTATATCAGTTCTCACAAGAAAATTAATTCCATCTCTTACTATATTTGTCTCGCTTGGAATTTGCCCCCCTACCCAGCCCGTAGTAGTCTTGACTTGGTTAAAATTCATTCCGCGTATAACCTCTAAGCGTTCAACTGCAATGGTATTGGCAACAAGAATAGCTTTGTTGTTTTTAATATTCCTAAAGACAGCATTAAATAAATTTAAAAGAGTAAAGGAAATAAGCGCGAAAATAGCAACGCTCACAACAGTCTCAATGAGAGTAAAACCTTTAACTTTTTTGTTCAATGCTTTAATCATTTTCTATCCAGTTTTTAGCTTATTTTTTTGGTATTCCATATTCCGGAGTAGCGAACTTTAGTTCGCGCTGAATTTTGTGTCATTGCGAGCGAAGTGAAACGGAGCGTGGCAATCTCGATTTATTTGCGCGTGTATTTTGGTATTATTACTTTTGGATAGCCGCGCGGGATAAATCCCGCTACTCCGAGAGATATGACGTTTATTGCACGATGGAATTTTGGAGTAGCGCAATTTATTGCGCGTGTATTTTGGTATTTCGGATTTCGCATTCGGTATTCCGGAGTAGCGAACTTTAGTTCGCGCTGAATTTTGTGTCATTGCGAGCGAAGTGAAACGGAGCGTGGCAATCTCGATTTATTTGCGCGTGTATTTTGGTATTATTACTTTTTTATCGGCAATGATAGCCGCGCGGGTTAAAACCCGCTACTCCGAGAAATATAATGTTTTATCGGTCCCGCATTTTGAGTTATATCTCAGAACCCTTAACACAAAATTCTATATCTAAACTATGCCAGAAAGCTAACTTTTTATATCGTCTCCATAATAGAATACATAGGCTGAATAAGAGCCATCGCAAAAATCGCAACCGCTATACCCATAATCAGCATCAGTACCGGTTCTATAACCGAAGACAAATTGGATGTGAACTGATCAACCTCTTCTTCATAAAATTCCGCAACTTGAACCAACGTAGATTCCAAACTTCCAGTCTCCTCTCCAACCTCAACCATATGAATCATCATACTTGGATACAGTTTTCCATATCCTGACAAAACTTCACTCAAATTAACTCCTTTTTGAACACTTTGGCAAGCTTGTGCCGCACTGGTGCTATAATAATAATTTCCTAAAGTTGCAGAAATTGTTTCCAAAGCCTGCACGATGGAAACCCCGCTGGCAATCATAGAACTTAAGGTTCTGGCAAAACGCGCCACATTAACTTTCATAATTATTCCTCCCACCACCGGCATTTTCAGCATAAAACCGTCAAAAGCTTTCTTTCCTGATGGAGTTTTAATTATCTTTACAAAAACAACCAACAAAGCAATAAAACCTAGGAGAAGATAAAGACCGTAATTTTGCAGCGCATTGCTTATGAAAATCAGGCATTTGGTAAGAAATGGCAACTCGGCTCCCGACTCGGCAAACATATTTAAAAGGTTTGGAAATACAAAAACCATCATCACGATTCCAACTCCGCCCATCGCCAAAAGAATAACTGACGGGTACATCATTGCGCCCCTGACCTTTGAAGTTATCTCGTGATCCTTTTTGAGCTGTATAGAAAGCATATCCAAAACTTCTTCCAGATTTCCTCCGGCTTCTCCGACACGCGTCATACTGACAAACAAACGGTCAAACACTTTCGGAAATTTTTCCAAGCTATCGGCCAGCCCGCTTCCCTTCTGCACATCATCAGCCACAATTTTCAGAACATCGCGAAAATAAGAACTCTTTGTCTGCTCGGCCAATATGCCAAGCGCTCGAGAAAAGGAAAGTCCGGCACGAAGCATCACCGCCAGATTACGCGTGAAAAGCATCTTGTCTACAATGCCGACTCTCTTCAAAAAATCAGGCATTTTGATTTCCCCTTTCTTTGCCTTCGACTGCTGGGCAGAAACCAAAATCAAACCCTTTTGTTTCAAAGCGCTCATCAGCTCTGCCCGATTGGCGCTTTCCATCATTCCAGTCTGCACTTCGCCTTCAATGGTTTTGGCTTTATAGGAAAATTGGGCCATAAAAATATAATAATTGAATATTTATGATTCTTTATATAATCTAAACCTTCAAACATAGGCAACACTGGCTATTCTTTCGTTACTCTCATTACCTCTTCGATAGTGGTTATCCCTTGAACCGCCTTAATGATTCCATCTTCCAGCATAGTGTTCATACCTTCGCCAATCCCCGCTTCTTCAATCTGCTCCGCATTAGCTCCGCTGTTAATCAGTTTGCTGATATTTTCCGTTATTGGCAAAACCTCGAAAATTCCCAACCTTCCTTTGTATCCGTTTCTGCATTTTGAACACCCCTTACCTTTTTTAAATTTCAAACTCATCCATAAATCTTTGGTATTTTTATATTTCCCCGTAGCAATTCCCTCTTGTTTTATAGCTTCCGCCAACTTTTCCACGTCAAACCTCTGGGCAAGGCTTTCATACATTCCTTCGTCTATCGAATATTCTTCCGCACATTCGCCGCAATTCTTTCTGACCAGACGCTGGGAAACGATAACATTTGCAGTAGAGGCAACCAAAAAATTCTCTATTCCCATATCGGTGATTCTGGGCAAAGTTCCGGCAGCGCTGTTGGTGTGAAGAGTTGAAAGCACCAAATGACCGGTAAGCGCGGCATGAACCGCAAGTTCAGCCGTCTCACCGTCTCGAATCTCTCCGACCATTATAATATCAGGGTCTTGCCGCAAGAGAGCGCGCAGTCCCGAAGCAAAAGTAAAATTAATTTTCGCGTTAATCTGCGATTGATTAACCCGGGGCATCCGATACTCAATCGGATCTTCCAAGGTGCTTATATTCACCCCCGGCTTATTCAAAATCGCCAAAATGGTATACAAGGTGGTAGTCTTACCGCTTCCGGTAGGCCCCACAACCAAAATCATTCCGTTTGGCTTGTCTATTTCCGCCTGAACAATTTCAAGATCCCTTTTCCTGAACCCCATTTGCTCCAAAGTCAGATTATTCTGCGATTCATTCAAAAGACGCATAACAATTTTCTCCCCGTCAAAAACCGGAATAATAGAAACACGAAAAGCAACTTTATAATCCGGAGATTCCACTTTGAATCTTCCATCTTGCGGCAACCTGTGCTCGTCGATTTTCAAATTAGCCATAACTTTTATTCTCGCCACAATTCCCGGAAGTATCAGTTTGGGCAAGGTCATCGCATCGTGCAAAACTCCGTCAATCCTAAAACGTGTTATAACATCCTTTTCTTCCGGCTCGATATGAATGTCGCTCGCCCCTTCCAAAATTGCGTGTTTAAGCAGAGTATCAACGATCTTGACCACCGGCAAATCTTCCGCCGCTTTCTTCAAGTCTTCTCCGCTGCCGCTCTGCACTTCGCCGTCTTCTCCTTCATTTTTGATAATCAATCTTTCTCCTTCATCAACAATCTCGGTCTTCCCGACCAAATCACCAAATTCCGCTTTCAAACTTTTCTGAAAAGATTTAAGCGCCCTTTTAATACCTTCACCGTCCGCAAGACAAGGAATAATTTCCAATCCCGTCTTCTTGCTTACAAAATCGATAAACTGCAAATCATTCGGATCAAGCATCGCCACTTTCAATTGATTGCCCTGCTTATCAAAAGACACGGCATTATACTGCCTTGCCATTTGCTCGGGAATAATTTTAAGAATTTGGGGATCAATTTCATGATCTCTAAGATCGACAAAAGGAATGCCCATAACGTATGCGCTTATCTTGGCGAGTTCCTGTTCAGAAATAAAATTATCGCGAACCAAAACAGTTTCCAAATTAACCTTGCCTTTAATAACTCTTTTTTCCGCTTCGGCAAGATCATCTTTTGAAATAACATTCAGATCCAACAGGAATCTTTTTAATTGCTGGTCCGGAATTTGCATAAGCTAAACTGCTAATTGATTAAGCTGCAAGCATTTGACCCACTTTATTAAGCACATCGTCCAAGTGAAAATCGGCCTTGACCAAATAAGTGTCTGCGCCCAAATCCAAAGCTTTTTGAATATCGTTCAAATCGCTGAGGTTAGTTAAAATAATGATTGGAATTTTCGCAGTGGCAGGATCGCCTTTCAGATTGCGCAGCACTTCAAAACCGTCCATCTTGGGAAGAATGATATCAAGAAGAATTAAATCCGGATTTTCTTCAACAGCCAAATCCCATCCTTTCTCGCCATCCAAAGCGGAAAAAACTTCATAATCTGCCTGTTCCAATACCTCCGTTAAAGCCTTTTGAAGAGTTGCTTCATCTTCAATAACAAGAATTTTCTTTGCCATAATTTTATTATTTTAGTTATGAATGTTTTAAATATGAAAAAAATCAAATATTCCAAAAACAATTTCTATAATCACCGCAGACTAAAGAAAACACAGCGCCTTTATGCCGCCGGCGAAAAATTAAACTTTCGCCACAGGCAAAGTAAACCAGAACTCGCTTCCCTTACCTTCTTCAGACTTGAATCCGATTTTCCCGCCGGAATTTTCAATAGCCGCCTTGGCAATATAAAGCCCAAGACCGGTTCCGATAGTTTGCTTGCGCGTGGTTTCTTTTCCTCTAAAAAACTTTTCAAATATCTTTTTTTGATTAGCTTCTGAAATTCCCATACCATTATCAATCACACGGCAATAAACCTGGTTCTTATCATTTTCCAAATGGATTCTGACTATTCCTTTCTTGTCGCCAATATATTTAATGGCGTTGTCGATAAAATTTTCAATCACCGTCTTTATTCTGATAGGATCAGTTCTCACGATTTTTATATCTTCTCCTATTTCCAAAACCAGATCCGTATTGTTCGCTTTGGCAAAAGAATTCAATTCCTGAACAACATCTTTGGCAACCTGCCCCAACTGCACTTCCTGATTATTCATTATCATCTTGCCGGCATCAATTCTGGTAACATCCAGCAAATCATTCACCAATCTCACCATTCTGGCGATGCTGTCCTGAATATCGCTCAAATATTCTTTTTGTTTATTGTTCAGTTCGCCAGTTTTTGGACTTATCAAAATGTCGCAAGACCAGCGCATTCCGGAAAGCGGCGCCTTTAGTTGATGGGAAGCAATAGAAACAAACTCATTACGCATTCTGTTGATAGCAACCATTTGCTGAATGCCGTTTATAATGGAAGAACCAAGAGCGAAAATAAAAACACTGATTGCGGAAACACTGATAATGACCAGCTCGGGAGAATCGTATCTTTGCACAACGATGTAAGTCGTCAAAATGGAAAGAATATTGACGAATCCCATAATGATAAACAAAAAACTTGGACATTGCCAAAGCCCAAGATTATAATCCTTGCATTCCTTAAATCCAGCTTTCTCAATTATGCCCTCCATCATTGATTTAACTTATTTAATTAATTTTTGATTATAAAAACATTATACCATAACTAGCTTAAAAAAAGAAACAAGCTTGTGTTATTGTGCACTGTATTTTGGATTCTGTATTTCGGTTTTTTGGTTTTGGAGTAGCAGACTTTAGTCTGCGCCGAGTTGCGTGTCATTGCGAGCGCAGTGAAACGAGCGTGGCAATCCCGGTTTTATGCGCCATTTTTATCGGCAATGATAGCCGCGCGGGATAAATCCCGCTACTCCGGGAAATGTAACTTTTACGCGCGATGGCATTTTGGAGTAGCGAACTTTAGTTCGCGCTGTATTTTGGATTTTGCATTTCGGAGTAGCA
>CAZKLR010000040.1:0-2267 GCA_964553695.1 uncultured Candidatus Saccharibacteria bacterium
TTGGTTATCGAGAACGCGACAAATACCAGCCACCAAATTGCCAGCAATAATAAAACACTGTTCGTTTTTAAAATTAAGTTTTTCATAATATTTCCTTATAAACTTTTTCCAGTTTATTTGAAAAAATATCCCAAGTGTAATTTTTTACTTTTTCCTTGCTTCTTCGGGAAAGCTCTTTCAGCATTTCCGGTTTCCCCCAAAGTTCATCAATGATTTTTGCAAAATTTTCTGCAAAAGGTTCGTTGACGAGTACCCCTGTGTCTTTCAATAATTCCCGGACTCCGGAAACATTAGATCCTATTACAGGCAAACCTGCCGCCATAGCTTCCAATGCTACCAATACAGTCCCTCCTTCTTTTTCCGAAGATATGAGCAGAGCATCATGATTCCTATGATATTCTTGCATTTCCTGATCATTTTTTATTCCTTCAAAAGAGATATTTTGAAGCCCTAAACTTTTAGCAAAATTTTCCAGATTTTTTCTTTCTTCGCCGTCTCCTATAATCGTAAGATGCGCGGGAACTGAAATTTTTGACATAGCTTCAATTAGGCGGTCGGCTCGTTTTTGAATTGTCAGGCGGCCAACAAAGAGCAATCGGAATTTGTCTGTCAAAGATTCGTTTCGGTCCGAAGAAAAGAAACTATTATCCACTCCATTGGGAATGACAACTATCTTTCTTCTTTTAATTCCAAATTTTTTGCAGACTAATTTTCTCTGATTGGGTGAACATACAATTACTTTATTTGCCGAGTTCAGAATCCGATTCCATAATATTTTTTTATAAAGGAGAAAAAATGGACCGAGTTTCCCTGACGGCTCAACGTCAAGATGGAAATGAACAACATAGGGCAGATGCCGAAGCTTAGAAGTGAGCAAGACAATTTCCGGATAATAAGCTTGGGTCATATGCAGATGAATGATTGTGTTTTGCGGCAGTTTTAAAAGATGATAAGGCAGAAGCGGCGCGAGCGGCGTGTGCGCGAATTCAAAACTTCTAAGTCTTTTTATCGCCGGATTATATTCTATATCCCTGTATTTTTTATCCGATCCTTGGTTGGAAGTAATTACAATAATTCCATAGCCGTTTTCTGCAAGCCGTGTTGCGGCCATTTTTGCCACTCGTTCCACTCCGCCAATATGCGGCGGATAATAGCCTGTTACATGGGCTATGATATGGGAAGGAATAATTTTTTTTTCACTGCAGGCTTCTTCAAGAATATTGTTATAAATTTTTATTCGATTGTTCCAATTGAATTTTTTTATTACTTTATTTCTTCCCGCTTCTCCAAAAGAAAGGGCCGTTTGTGGATTTTCTATAAGCAGTTTGATTTTAGACACAAGCGTTTCAGAATCATTTGGACTAATAAGAAAACCTTCTTTGCCGTCTTTAATCATTGAAGGAATATCTCCTATTGTTGTGCTTATGACGGGCAGTCCGCTGGCCATAGCTTCCAGAACAACAATGGGGTGATTGTCTTGACCGGATGGAAGACAAAAGATATGTGCGGTCTGATATGCTTCTAATAGAGACTCTCCGTTTAATCTTCCTTGAAATATTACATTTTTCTCAAGGCCTTTTTCTCGAACGCTTTCTTCATATTTTTCTCTCATATCGCCGTCTCCGACGACTATCAGCTGTATTTCTGGAAAATCTTTTTGCAGGATTTTTATGGCATCTATAAGTGTACTTAATCCTTTAGTTTGGTTGGAGTAATTGAGAGCTGCTACAAATAAAACAGTTGGACGCAACATTTTTTTACTCGGATCTGGGGTAAAAAAAGTGAAATCGACTGCAGGGCTGATGGTAGTGCTTTTAAACAGATATTTTTTTAGAAAACCAAAGCGTACAAAATCTGAAGCGGAAATTATGTGCTTGGCGCGTCTAAGCATTAGAGGAAGGATAACGGTTTCATAAAACCAAATAAAAGGATCAGTTATTAGATTTCCTTTTAGCATGCTGCAGGTATGATACGTTACAATAAGGGGGATGTTGGGGGTAATACTGCTTGCGATATCTCCTATCCCCGGCACGGGCGTTTGTACATTTATTACATCGGGCTTTTCTTTTTTTATTACTGCTTTTATTTTTGATAACCACTTTAAAGACAGAGGTGTGTTGGAAAGTTTGAAGCTATAAGCGAGTCGATAGATGGTCATATTGTCCAAGCGTTCGATCGTATCTTTTCCGTGTTTTTGTCCAGAAGTGATAATCACAACTCTCCATCCATAGTCTTGATGAAGCAGATCGGCGACTTCAAAAGCGTAT
>CAZKLR010000040.1:2367-4159 GCA_964553695.1 uncultured Candidatus Saccharibacteria bacterium
CACAACTCTCCATCCATAGTCTTGATGAAGCAGATCGGCGACTTCAAAAGCGTATCTTTCCAATCCCCCGCTTTGCGGTGGAAAGTATGGCGCTACTATTAGAACTGTTTTGTTTTTGCTCATAATAGTTCTTTATTATTTATATATTTTACGTTGGGTCGATTGCTTATATATGCAAAAACCTTTTCCAGTTTTTTCCAGTCGTTATGTTTGTCGATTTCCCAGCTGTGCCCCCAAAGATGGAATACTCCTCCTTTTTTTGTAACTTGGTCAAACATTGCAATTGCCAAAAGATCCCAGTTGCGATAGTAATGCAGGAATTTAAGAGGATGAAATCGGGCGAATAAAGCTATACGCCATGCATCTAGCCAATGGTTATAGGTATTCACACTGGTAGGAATTTCATAAGGATCTTTTCCGGAATTAAAAGAAAATCTTTTTGTTGTTCTCGCCAGGCGAAATCCGTTTTCTTGAACTTGGATCTTATTTTGCCGGCTGTATTCTCCTCCCGGATAGCAAAAACTTTCCACAGGTTTTTTCAATAATTCTTCCAAATATCTTTTTGATTTTTGAATCTCTTTCCAGGCAAGTTCTTTTTTTGCTTTTTTCAAACGCATATGCGTAAAAGTATGTGCACCAATCTCAAAATGGCTGTCAAGAAATTTTATGGCATTTTTGTTCAAAAGTTTTTCCGCGCTGAATTCAACGTTTTGAGGCGAAACATAAAAAGTTCCTTTCAGGGAAAATTTTTTCAGAAGTTCTGCCAGCCGAAGATCTAAAATGTGTCCATCATCCCAGCTGGTAGTTACTGCGATCAAAGAACTGTCTTTGTTAATTTCGGAATATAAGTTTGCAATCTGGTTAAAATTTTTGTTCCAATCAAACATTTTTTGCGCAAGATGAATGGAATATTCGCTCATTTGTTTGCATAATTTTTTGTCATTAAGAATACGGTTAATTTCTTCTCGGAGGTTTTTTGCATTTGGCATAATAAAGGAAATAAATTTTTTATTCAGATTATAATTTTTATATCCTGGATCATCGCTGGTAATAATTGGCAGCCCGCTGGCCATAGCTTCCTGTATAGCAAGGGTAAATACTTCCCCGTTAGAGGGGAAAACAAAAATATCCGAGGCGCGATACAGGCGCGCAAGCTGATCTTGGGATAGTCCCCCCAGCAAGTGGATGTTCTTTGCGGATTTCCATTCTTTTGGGACAATTCCCGGTCCTGCAAAAACAATTTCGTATTCTGCGCTGCGGGCTTCGTATATGATATTTATTCCTTTCTTGGCAACCAGCCTTCCGACAAAAAGCACAATCGGACGATTTTCTGGCAGATTGAATTCCGCTCGCCAGAAATTTTTGTTTATATGGGGGTAAAAAAGAGAAAGATCTATTCCGTTTCTGATTTTTATAATTTTATTTTGATCAATCTTTTGTTGTACTAAAAAATTTTTTACATTATCGTTAAACACGATGATTTTTTTGCTTTGTATAAAAATGTATTTTCCTATAGTTTTATAAACGATATGTTCGATAAATTTTACTGCCCTGCTTGGGTGTTCTACTATTCCTACGTGCTGGGTTAAAAGCAAAGGCTTATTTTTTACTTTAGCAAAAATGCAGGCAAGCCAAGAAGATTCATAAAAAATGTCGTTAATATGCACTATGTCATTTCTTTCGACTTCTTTCCACAATCTCCAAATCAATCCGATTCCTCCAATCGGGAAAGGAAGATTGAAATATTTTTCAAAAAAATTTATCGCTCCGACTTTATGTATGATTATCCCTT
>CAZKLR010000040.1:4259-7856 GCA_964553695.1 uncultured Candidatus Saccharibacteria bacterium
GCGTTTGTATATTAGTTGTGCAAGGTTTTTAAATCCATCATTGATGGTGCGAAGTTTGACTTTTCCGATTCGGGCGCGAAATTCAACTGGTACTTCATCGCATTTAAATCCTTTCATGTAAGCTTCTATCTTTATTTCCTGTGAAAAGGACATGCCCTGGGATCGAACATCCAGACATTCCCAAATAGATCTTTTAAAAATCCACATTCCTGATTGAGAATCTTTAAAGGGGGAACCAAATAATGCTTGCACAATCAGGCTGAAAGCTCTGTTGCCCCAAACGTGGCTTTGATGCATTGATCCGGGTTTTAATTTTGCTAATCGATTGGTATTCAAAAAATCAGTTTCTTTCTCTGTAAAATTATTTAAAAGTTCCGGCAGAGCATCGAAAGGATAGGTCATATCCGCATCGCCTGTTATGATAATATCTCCTTCTGCGGCGGTAAAACCTGCCTTATAAGCATTGCCATAGCCGCGCAGTGGTTCAAAGATAACTTTTGCTCCATTGTCGGCGGCAACTTGCGCAGTTCCGTCGGTGGAGCCGTTGTTGGCTACAATTATTTCTAATTGATATCCCATAGCCTTTAATTTTTTCTTTGGTATTTGATTTATAACTTCTCCAATCCCCTCCTCTTCGTTAAGAGCAGGAATAACTATAGAAATTTTCATAAAGTTTATTATTAAAAATTGTTAGCTAATAAAAAGTGTATTTTTTGTCCCTGCTCCGGCAAGGCTACAAACATTGTTTCTTTTTCGTGTTCTTTTATAAAAGTATAAGAAAACGTTGAGGTTTTTTCTTCCGCGTTTTTTATTGATATAATTCCTTCGCCTATCAGAATTGCCTCGTTTTCATTTTGGAGATATATGGTATAGGGATATTCTTTGTCCATTCCTTCATTGTTCCTGATAGTAAAAGCGAAAGATATTGTCTCGCCGGCAGTCAATTCTTGAGGGATAACAAATTGATCCTCAAAGTAAAGTTCCGTGAAAGATTCTTCTTTCGGAATAAGATACCATCTGTTTAGTATTTCATAAGCCCTGTCTTTTTCTGCTTTTCCGAGAGATAAAACTGCGAGAAATAAACCGGATAAAATAAGCAATATTTTTAGATGTTTTTTACTCATTCTCAAGTGAGTGGTAAATGAAGTGTTTAGTTTCAATAACCATCTTGTCTTTTTTTTACAGTTCTGCCAAAGAGGCACAACGAGAAAGATAATATCTAGAATGAGAGTTGAGAATATTTCTACAGTTCTTTTTCCAAAGAGCGGATCTTTGAAGAAAATATCCTGCCTTTTTAAGAATTTTGGATTTATACTATTTTTTGGCATTTTTATGATTTAGGTTATTCAGCAAACTTATTTTTCACTGTTTCTATTTTTGATTTTTTGGATAAAAAAAGCCATCGATGTTCTACTTATTGGTATCGGCAGTGTCTTTTGCAGATAGCAGCAAGTTGCATCAATGGCTTCAAAAACTTTGCAATCTAATAGTCTGTTAATTAACTAAGATTCAATTGTTTTGTTTTTTATCTTTTTAACGTTCTGTATATTGGCTTTTCCGTTCCATCAAAACGGAAAATTCCGAAAAATTTTTCAGGATTATTATCTATTGCGGCAGTATCTTGAATGGCGTACCAGAAAACCGGTCCCATCCAATCCTTGCTCTGATTATAGCGTAAAATTAGTCCTTTGGCCATAATATCCTGGGCGGTTTCCGACATATAATCATTTCCGTATGAAAAATTCCATTCGTCAATCTCATGTTTTTCTCCCGCTCCGTTTGTTGGAGCTCCATATTCCGTAATCCAAATTTTTTTATTTCCTTCTCCTTTTGCAATCATAAGGTTTCTTATTCTGCTTACTTGTATCCATTCGCTCCAATCTGTTGAGACGGGAGAAGCGGGATAGGTATAAGGATGCAATGCAATGGCATCGAAATAATTATGGGCATCAGATTCGTAAAGGGCGCTTATGAATTTATAGGGCGTTATGCTTTTTCCTTCATTTTCTCCCACCATTGCCAATCCTCCAGATATCACAATTGCTTCAGGATTAGCTTCTTTAATTTTTACGTAGGAAACTTTTAAAAGCAGTCCATATGTCTCTGGGTTGGGATTGTCATACCAGAATTCTCTATGGTTAGGTTCGTTCCAAATTTCAAAATATTTTATTCTGTCCTTATATCTTTCTGCCACAGTTCCTGCAAATTGTGCGAAACTGTCGCTATTTTTGGGTGGAATATGTTTATCGGAATCATACGGTTCGTTTTGAGCCCAGGCGGGAATATTATAATTTACTACTGCGAGAATTTTTACGCCATATTTTTCAGCTGTTTCTAAAATTCTGTCAATTCCACTCCAGTTATAATCGGTATAACTGTCAGGCTGGACAGTTTTCCATCCTATTTCAACCCTAATCCAGTTTGCTCCCAGCCGTTTTAGCTTATCAAAATAGTCATTCAGCTCATTTTGGTCCATATAAACTAAATTACCATTTTCTGCGATTCCGAGTTCATCAATTTTAGCATCGCCTATTTCCAACTCGAGAGCGGTTTGAATATCTTCTTTTGGCACTTCTGATTCAGGCAATAGGACATTTTTTATTTGACCTCCTATGTTGTTAGCCTTGGCGCTGATCGTCTCTTCTGTTTTATTCTCTATTTTATCCGTTTTATTCTCTATATAGGAAGCAATTTCTTTGAAGTTTCCATCCGTTTTTTCTTCAAAAGAATTGCCGACTTTTGTTAAATAAAATCTATAGCTTGCCATTAAAATTATTAAAAAAATAAAAACTGCGACAAAAGCATTCTTCTTTTGTTTTTTGCGAACATTATTTATTTTTTTCCTATTTAGCTTTTTGATTCTCATAAATAGGTTTTATTTTTTAAATGTGCGAAATTCTTACCCAATAATCTGATGAGTATATTTCCAGCTATACTCTAATAACATTATTTCCTTATTTTTCCAGAAAAAAGGACGTCCTGTTTCTTGCATACACTTATTTTACACTATATAGAAAAAATTGGCTATATTTTAAATTTTTATCAATAAAACATTAAAAAGCCATAGATTGTCTGTTTTTTTATTGAGTTTTTCTATGGCCTTTTATTAAATTTTATGAGCTATTTTTATTTCGTTTTTTATAGCGTCATAAGCCGGTTTCGGAGTATTATCAGTTTTTATTAAACCAAAAAAATGTTCTTGCTCTTTTTTATCCTCCAATGTATATAAAATAATTGGTCCTAGCCATTCTTCTTTTTTCCATTCTTCCAATGCAACTTCAAATATTTGAAGTTGGGCTTCTTCGCTCATATAATCTCCCTGTTCCCAATCGAAGGAAATATCATCAACCTCGCAAACCTTCCCCTTCCCTCCGGTTGGCGCGCCGAATTCTGTGATCCAAATTTTTTTATCTTTGTCGCCGTTTTGTACCATAACTTCTCGGATTTTATAAAGCTGATGCCATCCATTTTGATCTGAAGAAGAATCCGGCGATAAAGGATAGGAATACGGATGGACTGCTATTGCGTCAAAGTAATTTCCTGCATCTTCTTTGTATAATATTTCAAGAAAATCTGCAGGTGGTATGGACCCCTTTT
>CAZKLR010000041.1:0-3172 GCA_964553695.1 uncultured Candidatus Saccharibacteria bacterium
GTCCCTGTAGTTCAGTGGATAGAACGGGAGCCTTCTAAGCTCTTAACGCGGGTTCGATTCCTGCCGGGGACACATCTATCATGGAATCAATTTTGTTTATAATTAAACATCGAGATATGGGACAGGGGGCTGAGGTTTTAGTATTTATTGCTAGTTTTTTTCTATTGGTCATCTTGGCAACTATACTAGAACTATATTTGAAAAATTTTTTTTAAACATAATAAAACAAGGGCAATGAAAGTCCTTGTTTTATGTTGTATATTTTTAGGCCTCGGGAACGTGGCTTTTATCGCGTTCTTCCACTTCCTGTGTGCCCTTTTCCAGTTCCTTGATTTGTTCAGGATCGTTTCTGAGAAGAAGAGTTTCAAATTCTCCCAGATGCTTTTTCTCTTCTTTGACAATATCGCGAAAAGTTTGTTTAACGCTTTTGTCTTCGCTAAGTGTTGCCAGTTGTTCGTAAAGATTAATGGCGTCGAGTTCGGCAATTAATCCAATTCTCAAGATTTGTCTTTCCAGATTTTCTCCGTCGATTTTTGATAAGTCGAAAGGAATATGGGATAGCATAATGTTGATATTATTTGTTATTTAAGGTTATTTTATCACATTTATAGGTTTTTTCAAAACAAATTTTTCAATATTCAGAATTGTAGTGTCTAGAATTCTCTGTAGCGCTTCTTTCGAGTTGAAGGCGTTGTGAGGAGTTATGACTACCTGCGGATTATTTAGAAGCAGATGATTTTGCAGGACCGTAACGATCATTCTGTTGTTTATATGCGGTTTTTTCAGAAGCTCTTTTTCTTCTTTGATGAAAGATTCTTCTTCCAGTACGTCGATTCCTGCTCCGGCGATAATTTTTTTATCAAGAGCATAGAGCAATGCTTCTGTTTCTATTAATCCTCCGCGGGCAGTATTAATTATATATGCTCCGGGTTTAATAATGCTTATATTCTTTTTATTAATCAAGTGGTGGGTATGCGGGTTATATGGAGCATGGAGGCTGATTATATCTGATTTTTTCAATAATGTATCCAGGCTAACAAGTTTGGCGCCCATATTTCCTAAAAGTTTTCTGTCCGGTTTAGGGTCGCTCACTAAGACTTTCATATCAAAACCTTTGGCTATTTTAGCCACATTTGCACCTATGTGCCCCATTCCAATCAGTCCTATGGTTTTTCCCTCCAGGTCGAATCCCTGGATATTTTTCAGATCAAAATTCAATTTCTTCACATTATCAATCGATTGGGGGATTTTTCTGGAAAGTGCAAGAATCAGGGCGAATGTATGTTCCGCTACCGTTTTTTCTCCGTAGGTGGGCACATTGCAAACCGTGATTCCGTTATTTTTGCAATAATCAAGATCGATATGGTCGTAGCCCGTCGACATTGTGGTTATCAGTTTTAAGTTGGGCAATTCTTTGATAATTTCCTTGTCTATCTTAGAATAAACAAAAGATGATATAATGTCGGATTCTTTGGCTTTGGCAACCGTCTTTTTATCAAGTTTTGATGTGTAAAAGGTCGCAGAAAAATTTTTGTTTTTGCTCAATTTTTCTTCTAAGTATCTTTTTTCCCAAGTCGAAACTTCAAAAAAAGCAATTTGTATTTTTGGCATAAAATTGTTTAGTATTTCTAATATAAAGAAGAATTAGGAAATTGTGAAAGTAAGCAGCGTTTTATATTTACCTTCTGCTTGGTTTCCTGGCACAAACTGATTGAGTTGAATATTTTTTATGGTAAAGATCCCATTCTCATTATTTTTATTGGCAGTTATGATGTTAATGTTTTTTATTTCCTGAGAAAAGGATGCGGTTTTGCCTAATTTTATTCCTCGTATTATGTCTGTAGATTCAAGTGTTGCTTTGTCTAAGTTGATTGTCAGTTGTCCTGTCGAACTTCCATCTCCGTCATAATCCATAAGTGCTTCCTTTTCCGAGGTCCAGTCTTCTGCTGCTATGTCGACTTTCCATTCAAAATGATTATTGGCAATAGCTGTAATTTTAATATCCCCCAAAGGATTATTGGCGTTGTTCTGTCCCTGAAAGGAAAAAAGAGACGGAGATAAGTTTACGATAGTG
Organism: uncultured Candidatus Saccharibacteria bacterium; assembly: GCA_964553695.1. Lineage (GTDB taxonomy): Bacteria > Patescibacteriota > Minisyncoccia > JAHIHE01 > JAGLIN01 > STD2-77. The sequence continues at coordinate 2,075 of CAZKLR010000041.1, forward strand.
GGAACTGATAATTCGAGCAAATTTTCTTGTGTTGCAAAATAACCGGAAAAATAGTTAGAGCATTCTGCTGATTGATTGCAGACAAACATAAAATATTGTCCGCTTGTTTCAGCTTCCGGAGATAGGGAATATTTGCAAGACAGGGGATTATTGATTGAAGGATCGGGAGAATAGCACCAAGATTCATCCTTACAACCTTGATTATCTTTGTTCAGGTGTTTGCTTTTGCATACATAAAGTGTGAATTCTTCATTATTTGCCGTGTTAATCGTTTCTGCCGGGTTTTTATATTCCGCTTGAAAATCTATGCTCTGCACTCCATCTGCTTCTAATAATTTTTCACTTCCAGAGATGATAGTAATGTTTTCCTGTTTGACGGCTTGGATGTAGGCGGTGCTTGTAAAAAGGCAAATTAATAGCAAGCTCATTATTAGAATTTTCGGTGTAACTCTATGCAAGTTTTGCTTTCGGCCAATTCTCATATGTATCTTTAATGGTTATAAGATATCGCTATTTTCCTAAAATGACTTTAATTTCCATATTGTCCAAATCTTTGTTTGTGTCTTTTTTTATATTTGAATATGTCTGAGAAACGATTTCTTCAACTTCTTTACAAATTTCCGCTTTTATTCCGGAACCGCATTCTATTGTGGTATTTTCGTAGTCAAAGCGATCAGCATTTCCTATGGAGATATTGCTATAACCTTTCTCTTTTAAGAGTTCAGATGTTTTTGATGACGCTCCTTTGACTCCGCTGCCGTTCAATATTTGGATTTTAACTGTTTCTCTGTCGGCTTGAATGACTTCTTTCGGTCCCTCTGCTTCATTGTCCAATTGATTTTTTTCCTGGTTTGCGGTGGTGTTTTCCGTTGTCGTTTCTTCTTCCTTTTCCGATGTCTGATTTTTAGCTGCAGGAACTGTGTTGTTTATGTTATTGTTATAATTATTAGCATTTTTCTCGGAGGAAATATTTGAATAGAGAAAATAACCTCCTATTGCTATCAGAACAAGTATTATAAAGAAGTAAAATTTCTTTCCTGTTTTTTCCTGAATTTTTTGAATAAAACTTTTTTCTTCTATCTTCAGCATATCTTTTTC
>CAZKLR010000041.1:3272-7327 GCA_964553695.1 uncultured Candidatus Saccharibacteria bacterium
AAATAAAGTTTTCTGGAATCAACTGTAACTTCTTCTTCGCCATTTTGTTTTTGGTAGCTGAATTGCGGCGTTACCTCAAATTTTCCAATTTTTGGCTTTTGAATGGGTAGGGATACAGTGACTTCACTTTCTCGCGGGATCAAGACTTTTTGTTCCACTGTCTGATTTTGTTTGTTGAAAAAAATGTCTTTAATTTCAGCTTTTACTTTTGGTTCGACTGAGATGGTACTTTCGTTTTTCAATACGACATTAAGAATATAATTTTTTTCTTCTTTATTATATTGCAAGGAAGTTTCTCTGAGGGTAACTTTTTGAATGACATCTCCTGGTACCGTTTCGTATATTCTGATGCCAAGCCTGGTAGTTATGATGAATCCGCTTTCAGTATTTTTTTGTTCTTGGGTTAATTCTTTCTGTATTATAATTCCTCCAGAAATTTCTCCGGAGCGGGCGTCTTGGGGAATGTCTATAGTGAAGTTGATTTGTTTTTGTTCTTTCGGCTCAAGTGTGACAGAATCAGTTTCCATTTTAATCCATTTGCCAATGCCGTCTTTAGTGTCGGACTCTGATTCCAAGGCAAATTCGCCGACATTGTTGGTTGTAGAGTCTACTGCGTATATCTTTATTGTCTGCTTTTGATTTGACTCATTCTTTAGTGTAAGAGAATCTTGTTTGCTTTCGCCCGCGTTAAGATTATAAATAAACCAGGATTCCGTTAGGGGATTGTTAGGGTCGGAGTTAGTCGGGTATGCAATTAAATCGTCTCCGCTGATGGCGTAAATTGGAACAGGCAGAGATAAAAATGATAAAAGCAAAAATGATAAACTAAAAATTCGGCAAAACATTTTTTTTCTGGTTTTCTTGACTAGCATTTCTTAAATAATTAGTTTTTTAATGATTCTCTCTTATCTATTATACAATAAAAGCTTTTATTTACAAACAAAAAACAGCACGATATAAATCGAGCTGTTTTTATCTAAATCTTGTATATTTATTGAATAGTTAGTACAAGGTTGGTTGTATAGTTTCCAACAGGCTGATTGCCTGGAACAAATTGGTTTGCGCTTAGTCCTGATATATTGTATTCTCCTGATCCCGTTCCTGTTGAGGCAGAGACCAATTTTATGCTTGAAACCGAACTGTCGAAACTGTCATCAGTGCCTACTGAAAGGCCGTTTGTATCATCTCCTGCAATTTTTGTTATATCAGATAAAGTAGGAATATCGAGTGAGAGTTGTCCGTTGGTGGATCCGTCTCCGTTATATTTCATACTTTTTGATCCATCAGACCAGTCTGTGGCACTGACATTGATGCTCCATCCCGCTCTGCTTCCTCGCGCATCGGTAGCTGTAATTGTGCCTATGCCATTATCAGCACTGGTTTGTCCCGCGAAGGAGAAACTTGTTCCTGCAAAATCAGCATTTGTGGGAGCTGCAACCGCTAAAGTGCCTCCGGTAATTGCCAGGGAAAGTTCGGTTTGGGCCATGTCTGCTTTGACTTTAAAAAAGGCGGTCATACAAAAGATCAATACTAGATTGAAAATGATGACCTTGTTTAGGTTTTCCATACTTTTTGTTTTTTATCAGTTTAAATCCCTCCTTTTTTGTTTTTGAAAATAAAAAAGCACCAAAATATATGGTCACCCTTTTCTTCTTTAATTTTCTAACACATACAGTATACACTATTTTTTTGCTTTGGTCAATGGCTATTTTGTGAAGAATATTTGCAATTTTAAAAGGTTGACTTATGAGTGCAGAGGGGTATTATACAAGTGTTAACTATGGCTTCTGATGAAAAAGAATCGGAGGATGATTGGATCGAGGAAGTTTTTTGCCGTCAGGAAGGAACGGACTTCGGACTTGATCCAACAAATAGTGAATCCGAAAAGGATTCCGGAAAATAAATATAAAATAATTTTTGAGCTTCGGCTCTTCTTTTTTTGTTGCAATTTGTATTTGTGTTAACTCGTCTTCTGTTGTTTGCGCTTAATGTTTTTGACGCTTTTATGCCTATTAAGAGTTAAGTAAATAACCGCTTTAAAAAGCGGTTATTTCGGTTGGTACTGTATTTGGACGCGTTTAGAACTTTAGAACGGAAAACATTAAGAATAATCTGCAAATATTTACTGCTTTATACCATGATCGTGCAGAAGAATTAGTTGGATAAATACTGTTAAATCTTGACAAATCTTTACATTTAGGTGAAAGTGTATTAAACATTTGAAAGTTAACATGCTAGTTGGCATATTAACTTTCCCCATTTTTATTTAATTACTATTTTGTAATTATGAAAGGACTATTAGCGCCCACTAGAGAAAAGTTGATTGTAATGTTTTATTTTTTAATTGTGATTCTTTTAGTGTTTATACTACACAGTGCTCTTTCACGCATATTACTCGGTGGGAAAAATCCTCAAGAAGGGGAATATGTTGTAAAAAATATTTTTCCGATTATAGATATATTGTTTATATTTTTCCAATATTATTTATTTGCCTGTGTTGCCGTTTTTGTAATTAAAAAGTCAAAATAATATCCAGAAAATAAAAAAAACAGACTTTATTGTATAGTTCTGTTTTTATTTGTGTTTCAAATAATTTCTTGTCTTTATATTATTTGATAAAAATCTAAACTTTCCATCTAGGTATAAAAGACTACTTATTTTAACGGTTTTTAGGTAAGTTGGGTTCATTACTGGACACATTCATAATTTTGGATCGAATTTCAATAGAAAAAGAAGTATCAAACTGTAATATCTTGTGTTAAAATTTATCTTTCCGGTTCCTCCACTCGATTAATCATGAATTCCACACTTTTATCCATATTAATGGGAGTAATTCTAATATTTGGATGTTGGATTTTGAAAACACGAAAAACCTCGTCGGCAAATGCTTGCCCTACCAATGGTACATTGTTGAAATCTAAAATAATAAATTTGAATTTGTCTAGTCCCGCAAGTATTCTTCTTGCTTGTGATCTTGAAACATATAATCCGCCAACAGTATAGAGCTTGACTTTTACCTCAGTCTTGTTAAAGCTGTATCCATCATCTCCGGATGCATATTCTTTAAAGGGATCATTTAGATGCTTGGATGAGTTTGTGTCGATGGAGAATGTAACTTTAGTTCCTATTTGAGGTTTTTCTATCTTTCGAAAAAAGATGTCATTGATTTTGTTATCCACAATTATCTCATATTCAAAACTTCGCAAGGAAAACCAGTCGCCAACCTTTGATGTAAAAAATATACCTTCCCCTGAATGGTGATGGGGCTGTGTAGTAACCTTGCCTTTTAATAAGTCTTGCATTGCTTCTAGTTCATCGTTTAAAGCTTTTTTTTGCATTATATTTTTAAAAACGCCAATTCCATGATCTTCTACAGAAAAAATCATTTCATCCTCTTTGCGAGTCACTACAATCTGAATTTCTTGTGATTTGGAATGTTCTATTGCATTGTTGAGCATTTCCGAAAAAGCGTATGTAAAGATATTTTTCACGTTTTCTTTGAGTTTTGAAATAACTGGGAACTCTTTTTCTATATCGGAAAATATTTTCATTTCGTCCAAATCTTTATTGTTCAATGATAATTTTATAGATGAGCTAGGTTGTGCTGAAACTTTGTCTAGATTCTGTGGTAATACATAAAAAGTTCTAAGACCCTTGCCGATTTTTAACAACTCGCCGGTTTTGACTAGTTTATTAACAATGGTAGAGGCATACGGTCGAGATACGTTAAAACGGGAAGTAATATCTTTAGTAGTTATTTCTCCTTTCTTTTTTGCCAAGTCTAATATATTTTCTCGTGAGATTTTTGTCATATATATTATAATATTGTAATCTAATTGTACTATATAAATCTATAGTTGTCAACAAGTCGTAATATATTTATTATTAGTTGTAATATGTTTGTTAGATGTATGATAATAAAAAAGCTTAAACAAGCGGTTAAATCGGTTGGATAGAGCAGTGAACGCGTTTAGAATTTTGAAGTAGGTGAAGATTAAAAATGAGATGGCATTATTCGGAACTTGTTGCTAAATAGAGACTATTATGGCTTTCTT
>CAZKLR010000042.1:0-1940 GCA_964553695.1 uncultured Candidatus Saccharibacteria bacterium
GAGCCGACCGCCTAATTGAAGCTATGTCAAAAATTTCAGTTCCCGCGCATCTTACAATTATAGGAGACGGCGAAGAAAGAAAAAATCTGGAAAATTTTGTTAAAAGTTTAGGGCTTCAAAATGTCTCTTTTGAAGGAATAAAAAATGATCAGGAAATGCAAGAATATCATAAGAATCATGACGCTCTGCTCATATCTTCGGAAAAAGAAGGAGGGACCGTATTGGTGGCATTAGAAGCTATGGCGGCAGGTTTGCCTGTGATAGGGTCTAATGTTTCCGGAGTCCGGGACTTATTAAAAGACACAGGAATACTTGTCAACGAACCTTTCGCAGAAAATTTTGCCAAAGTCATTGATGAACTTTGGAAAAAACCGGAAATATTAAAAGAGCTTTCCCGAAGAAGTAAGGAAAAAGTAAAAAATTACACTTGGGATATTTTTTCAAATAAGCTGGAGAAAGTTTATAAGGAAATATTATGAGAAACTTAACTTTAAAAACAAACAGCATTTTATTATTGCTGGCAATTTGGTGGCTGGTATTTGTCGCGTTCTCGATAACCAACATAAACCCGTTCCAGATCCTAAATATATTTGGATTCATAACACTTATAATTCTGCCCGGATTCTTAACAATTATGACATTGCAAGTAAAACGTTTGGAATGGTGGGGTTATGTGTCTTTGTCTGTCGGACTCAGTCTTTTCGAAATGATAGGCGTAGGGCTTTTGGGCAATAATCTCCTGCCTCTAGTTGGAATCAATGAGCCTTTAACAAAAGAAGTATTGCTTCTGGAATTTTCAATTTTTATTTTTATGCTAATCTTGATAGCACGCAGCAATACTCAAAAAATAAACATAAGCATCGGGAAATATATTATTTTTGAAAATTTTGACGATGCGGTACTTGCTGTTCTTCCGGCTATTTTTGTCCTGCTAAGCATAGCAGGAGCAATAAGACTAAATAATGGGGGAGACGGAATAATAATATTCATTATGCTTATCGGAATTGCCATTTACGGTATAATACTGACCACAAAAAGTAAAAATACCGGACCGAATGTGATTCCCACAGCTCTGTTTTTCATATCGCTGTCTCTGCTGTTTATGACATCGCTGCGGGGAGAATATATCACCGGACACGACATACAACGCGAATACCGAGTTTTTAATCTTACTCAGAACAATAACATCTGGTCTATTGCATCTTTTCGCGATGCCTACAACGCCTGTATGAGTATTACCATCCTGCCTGTTTTTATTTATAACTTGCTTGATTTTCCAAAATTTGATATTTATAAAATTTACTTTCAAATCATCTTTGCCATAGTTCCAAGCGTAATATTTTTAATGGTGCGACGCTATACTACCTCCGCAATCGCTTTTCTGTCAGCATTTTATTTTATCTCCTTTCCGACATTTTTTACGGATATGCCGATGCTTAATCGCCAAGAAATAGCTTTCCTGTTTATGATTCTTATGACCTATATTATTTTTGAATATAATCTTTCTCTTCCTTCAAGAAGAACGCTGTTTATAATATTCGGACTAGGAATGGCCCTGTCCCATTATTCAACAACTTACACTTTTGTAGCGATACTGATTTTCTTATTGTGCGCCCGCCCGATTGCCCGAATGGCAAAAATTTACATACACAGAAAAAAAGGCTTTCCCAATTTTTTCATCGGAAAGATAAGAAACAATCCGCATCAAAAAATAGATTCTCGTATCAACAAAAGAATGGTCGTTTTTCTGATAGCCGCAAGTTTTATCTGGAGCAGCGTCCTCACGGATACTTCTTCCAACAGTCTGGTAAGGGTTTTTAGTGAAACCGTAAAAGTCATCCTTAACAGCAGCAGCGAAGATAGCCGATCCGGAGATGTTTTTTACAGCCTTTTCTCGTTGAAAAAATTTGATGCCGAAACAGAATTCAAAAATTATTATG
>CAZKLR010000042.1:2040-5574 GCA_964553695.1 uncultured Candidatus Saccharibacteria bacterium
AGCCTTTTCTCGTTGAAAAAATTTGATGCCGAAACAGAATTCAAAAATTATTATGAAAAATTTATCCCGCAAACGAGGGCAAAAGATCCGGAAGCATTTTACGACAAATCTTTATATGAAAAATATATTTTAAAAACTACATACGAAGATACCGTGCCTCTGACGCCAATAGGGGAATTCCTGGAAGAAAAAGGCATAGATTCCAGAAACCTGAATTACAACCTCAAACAAATGTCAGCCAAATTGCTTCAATTGCTGATTATTATCGGTTTTATATTTATAGCTCTTAATAGAAAATTTATTCGAAAATCAATCGATCCGGAATTTCTTCTGCTTGCTGAAGGCAGTTTGTTTCTAGTGGCCATACAGATAGTATTGCCAATTTTATCAATAGAATATGGCGTACTGCGAGCGTTTCAACAAGCACTTTTCTTTCTTGGCATTTTCGCAATTCTGGGAAGCTGCGCAGTGGCAGGAAAATTCAAAGCATCAACACAAATGAAATTCGCAACTCTATTAACATTCGGATTCTTCCTATCATCAACCGGAGTAGTTGTTTATCTCACAGGAGGCTACGAACCGCAAATACATCTTTACAGCAGCGGAAAATACTATGACGTCTACTATCTGCATAACAGCGAAATCGCCGGAATCAATTGGCTGGAAAACAAAATAAAAATCGATGGCGGATATTATCAGTCCGAAGTGCAAAGCGACCGCTATTTGCCGCTAGAAACTGAATATGCCGAAAATGTCGACATGCAAAATGACATACATCCGGGTTTAATAAGAAAAGACTCCTATGTATTTCTAGGATTTAACAACATAAATAATGAACGCAGCACAGCGCTATATAAAGGCAATTTGATAACTTATAACTATCCTATTAATTTCTTGGAAGAAAATAAAAACCTGCTGTATAGCAGCGGTGGAGTAAAAATATATAAATAAGAAATTAAATAAATTTTATGAAACAAAATTTTCAAAAGAATATTTCCTTCTTTTTCTGAAATACATAAAACCACCGGCGATACTTGCTGCCAAATTACCGAGAATCCAAGCAATGCCGATTCCTACCAGTCCATAAGAAATCAGCGCCCAAGAAGCTCCGATAATTACAAACATATATACGGCCTCTGTAATAATCAGCGCCCATAAATCTTTTCTGATCCGAAAAAGGGAAGTAAGCAAATAATAAAAAGTCACAGGAATACTGGCTAAAACCGTCAGATAAAGAAAATCGATACCGCCCGCAGAATAATCTTTTCCAAAAAATAGCAAAAGCCGGCCGCCGCAAATTATTAGAAATAACATTCCAGGCAGAAGAAGCACGCCGATTATCTTCAAAGATTTTTTTACATTATGGATTATCGACTGTTCATCGTGCGAGCTTTCGGCAAAAAGCGATTTGGTTGTAGCCTGAGGAATAACATAAAGGAGATTTGCTATCATCATTATCACATAATAATATGCGGCTTCCTCTTTTCCGATATTATTAAGAACAATAATCGGAAGCAGAGTTACAGGCAGTAAATTCAAAGCTCCTGCAAAATAATTGGCGAAACAATATTTCTTCAGAAGATTAATAACGTTTCTATCGATCCCCAGCCGCAAATGATATTTGGATTTCCTAACCATAATCCACACGCACATCAAGAGTCCGATTGAATGAGCAATTCCCGCAGCCGTAAAAACTCCAAATGCTCCAAAGCCAACAAAAGCAAACGGCAAGATCATTTTTATAAAACTAAAAAAAGAATTAGTTGTAAAAATAAACTTCGTCTGGCGATCCGCAACAAACACCGACTCCGCCAGCATATTCAGGGCAGAAGTTATACAAAAAAAGACAAAAGAAAAAGCCATAAAAAAGTTGCTGCTTATAAAACTGATCTGATATGAAATAGACGGGACCAATATCAAAAAAAGCGAGCTTAGGATAAAAGCGGCAACTCCTACCAAAATAAAAGCTGTATTGACCTGATCATCCTTCTTTTGCGATCCAGGAAGAAATCGCACCAGTGCAGCATCAAAGCCCATAAGACTGAAAATGGCAATCATATTCATTACGGAAATAAGAGTAGTCGCCAAACCAATATCTTCAGTAGAGAAAAGACGAGCATTTATTAACCAAAAGAAAAAGCCAAAACCGGCCATTACCACCGTGGCGAGCATAAGATAAACGGAGTTGTTGAACAAGCTGTCATTCCTGAAATAAAAATAAGCTTGCCCTAAAAAATTTGGTTTGAATTTCATATTTGTAACCCGATAAACTGCCGGAAATTAAACAGCGGCAATGAGCCAGAAGCTATATATATGATAGTTTATTAACCGATTCTTTGCAAAATTTATTTTAACATAGCTTTATTCATTAAATAAAAACTATGCCAAAAGCATTAATTACCGGCGGAGCGGGATTTATCGGCTCCCACGTCGCAGACTTTCTCCTGAAAAACGGAGAAGATGTCGCAATCGTCGACAATCTTTCAACAGGAAACAAGAAGAATATAGATCCAAAGGCCAAATTTTACAAAATGGATATCCGTGACAAAAAAATTTTTAAAGTTTTTGAAAAAGAAAAACCTGATTTTGTTTTTCATCTGGCAGCGCAAATTGACGTGCGCAAATCAGTAGAGGATCCCATTTCCGATGCGGAAGTAAACATTTTGGGATCTCTGAATATTATGGAAGCTGCAGCAGTAAACCGCGTAAAAAAAATAATCATCGCTTCTACAGGAGGAGCAATATATGGAGAGGCAAAATTAATACCAACTCCTGAAGATTATTATGAAAGGCCTTTATCTCCGTATGGAATCAACAAGCTTTCAATGGAAAAAAGCCTGTTCTTTTATAAAAAAGTCAAAGGGCTGGACTATACAATTTTAAGACTTGCCAATGTTTACGGACCGCGGCAAAACAGCAAAGGCGAAGCAGGAGTAGTGGCAATTTTTATTGATAAATTATTGGGAGGGGAGCAGCCTTTTATAAACGGAAATGGAAATCAAACCAGAGATTATGTTTATGTTAAAGACGTGGCAAGAGCTTTTACAATGGCGCAAGAAAAAACCCAATCGGATAAATTCAATATCGGAACCAGCAAAGAAACTACAGTTAATGAAATCTTTGATAAAATAGTTTCAGAAATTAAAATTAAGACAGAGAAAAAATACAGAGAAATAAAAAAAGGAGAACAGCAAAGAAGCTGCCTGGATTATAGAAGAATCAAGCAAGAATTAAACTGGCTGCCCGAATACGATCTTGATGAAGGAATAAAAGAAACCGTGTTATGGTTCCGGAATAAAAATAAAAAGGTTTTTCAAGGACAACGGAAGAAAGAAATCGGAAGAAGAATATTTTTACCCGTCATATCATATAATGGAAAACATTTGGGACGAAATATAGAAAAGAAAAAAATAAAAACCCCTTAATCATGAGTAATGCATCTTGTTTCAAGCCTACCTCAAGAACCTTTTATCAGCCTCATCCAACCTCAAAATTTTTGCTTTTTATTGCAAACTTTCGTTAGACATATTTCCT
>CAZKLR010000042.1:5674-7297 GCA_964553695.1 uncultured Candidatus Saccharibacteria bacterium
AATAAACCTTCCGGCATAGTAACGAATTGTCCGCAAAAAGGAGAACAAGAAATAAAAGACGTGTTAAAGCTCAAATATGAAGTTTTCCCTGTCGGCAGACTCGATAAAGATTCTCGCGGACTTATTTTGCTTTCCAACGATGGGCGGATCACGGACCGGCTTTTAAATCCTCGCAATTATCACGAGAAAGAATATGAAGTGGTAGTGAACCGCAAATTGCAGGAAAATGACCTCAGACAGCTTCGGCAGGGAATTACTCTAGACGGAGGATTTATTACTAAAAAATGTAAAATTAAGTTGATTAACGATTACTCTTTTTCTATTGTTCTAACGGAAGGTAAGAACCGGCAGATTCGCCGAATGTGTCTGGCGCTTGGATATGATGTCATCGACCTCAATCGTGTCAGAATTATGAACATTCAACTCGGAAGCCTGCCAGAAGGACATTATAAAATTCTGAAAGGAGAGATTTTGGAAGAATTGCTGGAAGAATTAAATATAAAAAGCAGAGAAATTTAGACCACAACTATAACTAATTGTTTTTACGCTCAAATATAAATAATGAATAAATACCACCAACCGACTGAAGCGGAGTTAGACCTGCATCAGATGACAAAAGATGAAGCCAAAAAGGAAGTGTATGCTTTTTTAGAAGAAGCTGAATCTTTAGGATATAAAAAAATCCGAATTATCACCGGAAAAGGTCTGCATTCTGAAAACGGAGTCGGTGTTTTAAATTCTTATATCAAAGGCATCCTTGATGGATCCGGATATGAGTATTGCAATGCAAAATATAATGAAGGAGGGGAGGGGGCAATCGACGTGCTGATAAAATAATTTTCTTAAATTTCCCTGATAAATTTTTACCTATTTTTTATCTAAAAAGACAGAAATAAAAAATAAAATAAACGGTTGATTTTCTCTGCTAATCATTGTATTATGTATGAGAAATATTTTTATAATTATAATAACCACCAAGATGAGTATTTTAGGATGGATACTGCTAAGCACTTTTTCAATGAGTCTTATTTCTTTTGCCGGTGTTTTTGCTTTATTTTTAAAAGAAAAATCCCTGCAAAAAATAACCCTGCCGTTGGTTTCAATGTCTGCCGGAGCGCTCTTAGGAGGCGCGCTGCTGCATATGATTCCCGAAGCGATAGAAACGATGGGAAATTTTGAATCGGTATGGATTTGGGTACTAATCGGATTTTCTCTTTTTCTATTACTGGAGCAATCCATTCATTGGCACCACTGCCACAAAATGCCCAGCGAGCACAAAGAGCCCGTTACTTATCTCATTTTGATTGCAGACGGACTTCACAATTTTATAGACGGATTGGCAATTGCCGGATCTTTCTTGGTAGATTTCAGAGTAGGAATCATAACTTGGATTGCCAGTGCCGCGCACGAGATTCCCCAAGAATTCGGAGATTTTGGCATCTTGATTCATGGAGGATGGAAGAAAAGTAAAGCTTTGTGGTTTAATTTTATCTCAGGACTTACTATGGTTTTAGGAGGCTTGGTTGCATATTATTTTTCTGCAAGTTCCGATGTCAGCTTCCTCTTGCCTTTTGCTGCAGGAAATTTTATCTATATTGCCGCCTCAGATCTTATTCCGGAAGT
>CAZKLR010000043.1:0-5390 GCA_964553695.1 uncultured Candidatus Saccharibacteria bacterium
TAAACATAGAATTTTGCTTAAAATAACACTGATTTCATTCTATCTTTTACAATCTCAATTGTCAATTTAAGCATAATTTGATAATATTAAGATGAAATTATAACTTTTTATAAATATGAAATACGATAAATTTAAACTATATTGGTATCTTTGCATAAGCGCTTTTTTTTTAATTCTTATCATTACCCTACTTTACAGTTTTGGATATAAATACGACATATTTACAGGCAAAAGCATAAGAACCGGAGCCATCGTGCTGCAAATGACCCCCGAAGATGCCACAGTAACAAAAGACGGAGAGATAGTTGAAAAAAGCGGACTGCTAAATGGCCTGCTGACAGATTTTGTTAAAATCGAAGACCTGGAAGCAAAGACATATAATATTAAAGTTACAAAAAATGGATATAATGAGTGGTGGAAAAATGTAGAAATAAATGCCGGACAAGTTAATAAATTTGAAAACATAGTACTTCTAAAGCAAAATTACACAAGCCAAAGAAAATTTGAAAGTGTGGAATTTTCTGATATTAGTAAAGTTTGGATATCAAAAGAAAAAAACAAAATAGCTTATTACGGCATCGTAGATAATCAAGAAGGATTATTCGTGATTGACTTGGAAAGCGAAAAGGTTAATTGGATTCTAGACAAACAAAGAATTGCTTTAATGGGAATAATCAAAAAAATCAGATGGACTGAAGATGGCAACAAAATTATTGTAGAAACTGTTTCGTCAGAAAAAGAAAAAACAAGCATGTATGTAGTAGATTTAAGCGATCAAAAAGCTTATTCCATTAATGACGAGGTATCTCAAGTTTTATCCCAAAGTCCGGATGGAGAACTTTGTATTTCAGATAAATATTTAGCCTTCGCTCAGAACAATTCTATAAACTTGTTTAATTATGAGAACAAGGAAATTATAAAAATCATAGACGGAGTGAACAATTTTTCCCTAGACCAAAACAACATATATTTCTTTAAACCTTCTTCAATAGCATCATTAAGCACATTATTTTACATAAATTTAGACAATGTTTCAAGAGAAGTAAAAATTGCAGATATGCCAGAAGATTATGACGAAACAACCGGCTTTATAATAAAAAAAGAAAGTAACAATATAATAGTTCTTTCAAATAATTCTTTATACCTTATAGATAAAGATGCAAAAACAAAAAAAATTAATTCTAATATCAAAGAAGCTTCTTTTTTCCAAAATGGCAAAAGAATAATCTATTTCAATGATAACGAAATTTGGATATATTATACAGAAGATAAATTTACTCAACCCGTCAAAAGCAAAGGTGATAATGAGCTATTGACCAGATTTAGCGGCAACATAAGTAATATATATTTGTACCTAGACAATGAACACATTCTATTCCAAGAGAATAACGCATTTAAATTCACGGAATTAGACAGCAGAAGCAATCGAAATACATATAATATTTTAGAGAATACTAATAATATGGGAATTTTTTACCTCAGAAGCAAAAACTATATCTATTACATCAAAGAAAACAAAATATTTAGAATTAACCTAAAAGAAGAATAATTTCAAACTTTATACTTTTTAAAGTTAACAATGAACAAGTTTTACAATAGGTATGGATTTAACATACCTCTAAAATACTTAATGCTATTGGTCTATATTCTATAAATTATAATTATTTATTTTTTGTCATTCCCGCACCTCGGCCTTCGCTAAGGTAAACTCCGGCAGGAATCCGGAAGATTGAGATAGAGCGATAGATAGTGAAACAATATCTTAATATATTTGGTTACACTCTATATGTCATTCCCGCGAAGGCGGGAATCCGGAATATATTAAGATAGAACGATAGCAGCAAAGCGCTATCATCTTATCCTTATTCAAGGGCTATCGCTCTAAAACGCACCCATTAGCATATAGCTTTGGTTGTAATAAAAACACCTTATTAATAGGTGTTTTTATATATTTAAGAGATATGGAATAGTTTTGAAAATTAACGTTTCTTCCACTGCGGAGCACGTCGTGCCTTTTTAAACCCTGGCTTCTTTCTTTCAACTTCTCTTGGATCACGAGTAAGATAGCCATGCAATTTCAAATCATGTTTGAAGTCTTCTTTTATCTTCAGGAGAGCTCTGGAAATTCCAAGCCTAACAGCTTCAGCTTGTCCAGCAACTCCGCCGCCAAGTACTTTCACTGTTACGAAATATTTATCCTTAAGATTGAATAAGCCCAATGGAGAATTTACTCTTTCAATCAAAGCCTTGTTTTCAGCAAAATATTTTTCTGAATCAAGATCGTTTATAACAATACCGGCCTTCTCGCCTTTTTCATACACTCTCACTTTTGCAACAGCAGTCTTTCTCCTGCCTGTAGCATAAAAATATTTTTCTTTACTATTTACCATATCAAATAAAAATTATAAATTACTTTGTAATCTTATCAGCATAAGGATGCTCTGCATCTTTATAGATCCGAAGCCTCTTCATCATTTCGTTACGAAGTTTATTCTTAGGAAGCATACCAAAAACTGCTTTTCTTATTACTTCTGCGGAATCCTTTTCTACCTGATCTTTTAAAGTAATGCTTTTTAATCCGCCCAAATAACCGCTATGGGAATAATAAATTTTCCCATCAGCTTTATTCCCTGAAAATTTTAACTTATCAGAGTTAACAACAATAACGTTTTCTCCTGCATCAATGTGAGGCGTAAATGTAGCTTTATTTTTTCCTCTGAGCAGCATGGCAATCTTTGTAGCTAATCTGCCAAAATTCTCCTCGCTGGCATCCAAAACATGCCATTTTCTATCTATTTTGCTTTGACTCATATATTTAAGAATATTAATAACTTCTAAACAAATTCAATAATTGCAACCTTTGCCGCATCCCCTTTCCTTTCGCCCAATTTGATAATTCTAGTATAACCTCCATTTTGTTTCTCATATCTTTTGGCAATTTCATTCAAGAGCTTCTTTGCAGGTTCATCGGCAAGCATCCCGTGAATGATTTTGGAAGCTAAAAGATCCTGCTTCTTAGCGCGAGTTATAAGCTTATCGATATAAGGAGAAAGTTCTTTGGCTTTTGCCGTAGTAGTTTGAATTTTTTCCTGCAGAATAATAGACTCAGCCAAATGCTTCATTAAAGCCTTCTTTTGCGCGCTGTCTCTTTTGAATTTTCTGCCTTTAACTTTATGATTCATATCTCTTTTTTAACTGTAAATTTTGTAAATATTAAATTACTATTTCTTAAGCGTAAGCCCCATCTTGCCAATTGCTTTCTTAATTTCCTTAATTCCTTTGTCTCCCATTCCAGGTAAATTCTGCAAATCTTCTTCAGTTTTGTTAACTACTTTTGCAACAGTCTTAATTTTATTCTCATGCAAAACCTTTATTACTCGTGAAGAAATATTAAATTCTTCCAACGGAGTTTTTAAAATGTCCTGTTTTTTCTCTTCAGCAATAGCTTCAAGTTTCTCAACTTTCTTTTCTTCTTTCTTGGCTTCTTTCTTCAAATCTTCCATAACAAAAGTTTCTTCAGCTTCTTTGGTTTCAGCAAATTCACCAAATAAATCAAAATGTTTGACTAATAAAATCACAGCTTCCTTAAAAGCCTCTTCCGGAGTTCTGCTGCCATCAGTTTCTATTTCCAGAGTTAGTTTGTCGTAGTTTGTCATTTTTCCTACGCGCATATTTTCAACTTTATAGTTGACCAATTTTATTGGAGTAAAAATCGCATCTACGCCAATCGTTCCAATTTCAGCTTTTTCGTTTTCTTGTTGTTCGACCGGCAAATATCCTACACCTTTTTCAATCTTGAATTCCATTTCCAAAGAAACTTTCTTGTCAGTGATAGTAGCAATATGAGCATCTTTATTGATAACTTCAACATTGTCAGCTTTTGCAATATCTCCCGCAGTAACTTTCCCCTCTTTATTCGCCTTCAAAACCAATTTTACCGGCTCATCGGAATACATTTTGAATCTAACTTTTTTCAAATTAAGCATAACTTCTACAACGTCTTCCAAAACTCCAGGAATAGTAGAAAATTCATGGCTAACTCCAGAAACTTTCACCGAAGTAATAGCAGCTCCCTGCAAACTTGAAAGCAAAACTCTTCTCAGAGCATTTCCCAAAGTCATTCCATATCCAGGATAGCAAGCTCTTATCTCAAAAACAGCATAATTACCTTCCTGTTTTACTATAATCGGTTTTTCTGGCAATGTGATTTGTTGCATAATTTTTATTTTAGTTAGATCTTAAATCTAGTAAAAACTAAATCTTAGAATAATATTCAACAACTTGATTAATGTTAACATCAAGATCCGCTTCTTTTTCCCCAGGAAGAGCATTAATTTTTGCCTCGAGTTTCTTTTCGTCTAGGTTAAGCCAAGAAGGAACTTGTACCCCCTTAAGATTTTCACGTATATTCTTAAAGTAAGCAGAATCTTCTTTCTTTACAGAAATTATGTCGCCTTCTTTAATAATATATGAAGGAATATCGACTCTTTTTCCGTTTACAAGAAAGTGTCCATGATTCACCAACTGCCTGGATTGTCTTCTAGAAGAACCAAGTCCGGTACGATAAATTACATTATCAAGCCTTCTTTCCAAAAGACTTATTAGAATGTTTCCGGTATTGCCTTTAATCCTAGCAGCTTCTTCGTAATATTTTCTGAACTGCTTTTCCAAAACTCCATATATTCTCTTTACCTTCTGTTTCTCTCTAAGCTGCATACAGTATTCAGAAACTCTCATTTTTTTATCCTGCCCATGCTGTCCGGGAGCGTAAGATCTTCGAGATACGCCGCATTTGGCAGTATAACAACGCTCTCCTTTTAGAAAAAGTTTCTTCCCTTCTCTTCGGCATTGTTTGCATTGTGGACTTAAAATTCTGGCCATAATAATTATTTATTTACAAATTACTTTATATATTGTTTACATTCTCCTAGGTCTTGGAGGTCGGCATCCGTTATGAGGAATAGGAGTTACATCTGAAATTGATAGTATATTTAACCCATTAGCTGCAATGGCACGGATTGCAGAATCTCTCCCGCTTCCGATGCCTTTCACAAAAACATCCACTTCTTTTAATCCTACTTTTTTCGTCTTTTCCAAAAGAGAATTAATGATATTGGTCGCAGCAAAAGGAGTGGCTTTCTTTGCCCCCTTAAATCCCAGAACCCCGGCACTTGACCATGAAATAACTCCTCCATTCAGATCAGTGAGAGTGATCACGGTATTATTGTAGGTAGATTTTATATGTATCTGTCCTTTGGCAATGTTTCTTCGTTTTATGCCTTTTGAAGCAGCAGACAATGTCTGTTTTTTGGAAGAACCTTCTTTATCTCCAATTGTTATTACTCTTCTTTTTCCCATTTTATTTAAATACTGTTAACAAAATTAATATT
>CAZKLR010000043.1:5490-7279 GCA_964553695.1 uncultured Candidatus Saccharibacteria bacterium
TCTGGAAGGTTTACACCTAAAATTCTTAGCATATTTTTTAAATCAAAAAAATTTATGAAAATGACAAACTAACCTTGTCTTTGTTTATGTTTTGGATTAGAGCAAATAACAAACACTTTTCCTTTGCGTCTTACAACTTTGCAATTATCACACATTTTTTTCACTGAAGCTCTAACTTTCATAACTTTATATAAAGATTATTAATATATTTTAACCTCGTCTAACGATCCTTCCTTTTGTAAGATCGTAAGGGCTAACTTCTACAATCACTTTGTCGCCTGGTAAAATTTTAATGTAATTCATTCTCATCTTGCCAGAAATATGAGCAAAAAGTTCGTGCCCATCTTCAATTTCAACCTTAAACTTTGCACCAGGTAAAGTTTCGATTACTGTTCCTTCAAGTTGTACAATTTCTTTCATAAAATCTTTGTTGGCTTAAAAGATAAGAAAAACAATGACTAGAGCCTTTTCTAGTTTTAAGGGCTTATCTTAGCGACAAATATAACGGCTTAATTCACTTTTCTAGTCTACTATAGAGAATCGCTTATGTCAAGAGTTATATTGATTTTATCATAAGAAGCAGGCACTTTGTTGACCCAAAAAGGCCAAGGATTGACAGAAACAGACCTTACGCCGCTCATTTTAGAGAAATATTCATTCAATTCCTCTTTATTTTTGCCTGCAATATCTTTTTTTATCTTATCCTGATCAATCTCAAAGGTAAAATCTTCCGAAGCTGAAATGTTCAGCGATATTTCATTGTCTTTTTTTACTATATCCCCAATCTGATACAAAAGGCTTCCTTCCACCGGCTTGGCATTTTTAAATTCGCTTGTAGCAGCAATTTTATCAGCAAGTATATCTTCCAAATCCTTCTTTTTTATAGATTGAACCGATTTAGTGGCGGAAACAGTGATAGTGAATTTTTCTGCTATATCGTTTACCTTAGCAGAACTGCTGGCCACTTTTACAGTTGCATCTTTCTCTTCATCATCAATATAAATAAAATCATCATTCTTTTGTTCCGCAACCTTAGTTTTGTTCTCTTCTTTAGCATCAGCGGTAATAGTCTCCACAGCTTTGTCGTATTCTTCTTGAGAAATATAAACTACTTCCTTATCAAGGCCTCCTGTCATAGCTTTGTCAGATTTGGCATAAAGACATGAATATCTCCAGTCACCCTTTTCTTTATAAGCAGGAATAATAAAGGTAGTAGCTGCAATATTATAGGACTCTCCCGCTTCTGCTGCTACAACCTTGGCAGTTTTTTGCCCAGGAACTATATCGGCCTCAGGCTTGGTAAATCCGGGAATAGTTGCAGCTTCTGCTATTTTGTAAACTTTACCATCTTTAGAGGCAAACCTTGTACCCGCCACTAAAACTTGCGATCCGGTTGAACATTCATTTAGTATGGTTATTTCTCCGACTGCTTTTTCAGTAACCCGTTTTTTGCTCGAAGCAGTAAAAGTTTGAGCCTTTTCATTTGTTATTTCGGTTTTTGCAACAGGAATCTTTCCTTCTTCCGAATTTATTTCAGAAATATTTTCGTCCAGCACAAAACTATAGTCTCCTTTAACCTCTTCTTTTTTCATAGAAATCGCAATATCAACCTTAGGCAGTATAAAATAAAGAGCCAAAGCCGCAGTTAAAATACATAGAGCAATAAAACTGGCAAAAAATCTGGCACTTATAGTCGGCAAAACTGCAAACTTCTTTTTTTTCTTCTTAGGATATGCATAAGAAAAATCCAGATTATTCATCTCCTTAACTTCTTCAGAAGCCCTGCCAT
>CAZKLR010000044.1:0-7223 GCA_964553695.1 uncultured Candidatus Saccharibacteria bacterium
CTAACTGTAATCACCGGCCCTTTGCCTAATTCCAAAATAGAGCTCTTCTTTTCAATTCCGGGATGATCTCCGGGAATGGTTGTATCAACCGCCAACGCCACATCAGGATTAACTCCATGAGCTGCCGTACGCGCGCCTTTGAGGCCAATTTCTTCTTGCACGGTGCCAACATAAATTACCTCAGCTTTTACCTTCTGTTTAGCAAGGATCCTTGCAGTTTCCAACATTGAGACAACACCGGCACGATTATCAAGTGCCTTACCGCTCCCCAAATCATTCATTAACCGCTGATACTTGCGATCCAGAGTAATTGTATCGCCAATTTCCACACCGGCTTTTTCCACATCTTTCTTGTCTATGGCTCCTATATCGACATACATTTCAGAAATAGGAATTACCCGCTGCCTTTCTTCCGGCTTCATAACGTGAGGAGCTTTTGAACCAATGACTCCAAAATAATCCCTTTTGGAAGTATGGACAACCACTCTTTGATTGAGAAGCGTCTGATCGAACCACCCTCCCGACTTGGAAAAATAAATATATCCTTGATCGTCTATATATTTGACCATAAAGCCAATCTCATCCATATGAGCAGCAATCATTACTCTTGGCCCCTTTCCTTTCTTAGTAGCAATCAGATTGCCCATATTATCAACGCGTATCTCATCAACAAAAGGCTTAATCTTTTTTTGTAAAATTTCACGCACGTTTTTTTCGAATCCGGAAATTCCATATGCGTTAGAAAATTCCTCCAAAAGGGCATTTACCCTTTCAATGTCTTCATTCTTTTTTTCTGCCATCTTTGTAAATTTTTAATTATTTAATTTCTAAATTCTTTGGCATCTTGGTCAAATTTTCACAGCCATCATTTTTAACTAAAACCATATCTTCAATCCGCACTCCGCCAATATCCGGATAATAAAGCCCTGGTTCGATAGTGATCACGCTTCCTGCAACTAATTTTTCTTCGCTATACGGACCCAGAGAAGGTTTTTCATGAATTTCCAACCCGACTCCATGCCCCAGATTATGAATAAAACCTTCCGGCTTTCTGCTTCCTAGTGTTGTCTCATATCCCGATTTTCTGAAATGATCATTCACTTTTTTAAAAAGCTCTTTTGCTTCCATGCCTGCCCCGACACTCTCAATCGCAAGCTTCTGTCCTTCTAAAACGGTATTATATAGATTTTTAATTTCCATTGAAGCTTTGCCTTTAACAACCGTTCGAGTCATATCGGCAAAATATCTGTTTCCAAAAGATCGAGGATAGAGATCTATAATAATTGGCTGATTAGCAAATAACGGCCCGTTGCCAGCATTATGCGGCTGGCTCGTATCCTTGCCGCAGGAAACAATATCATTTTCCGATTTGCACCCGCCCCGCACAAATTCTATCTCAATAAATTCTTTCAAAAATTCCGAAGTAAGAATTTTGTTTTTGTAGACAAGTTTTTTATCCTTTCTGATTTTTGATTTCTTGATCACCTCAATTGCCGATCGCATCGCTTCTTCATTCACTCTTTGGGTATCAACAATATTCTTTATTTCATTTTTCCGCTTGGTGATCCTTTCTTCAAAAAAAGTTCCAGATTTGATTTCGATTTTTACCTTCAGTTTTTTTAAAGTATCGGCATATTTTATCGGAAAATATTCCGGAACCAAGACTTCTTTGATTTTATTTTCTGCAATTATCCAAGCAAGAACATTTTTGTATTTCTCCGGCTTGGAAAAACTATTAAACACTTCGTCTACACTTGATTCCCGAAGCGCCCGGGAGAATTCCAAATCGCTCACATATATTCTCCTACAGCCTTCCATTTCAAGGTATACAAACTCATCAGGAATCAAAATGCGGCTCGCATAATACATGTCGGCATTATTTTCACTGCTGGCAATTAAAAGTTTAGCTTTCATTTTATTTTAAATTTTACTTTAACTTTTCTTCCAAATATTGTTTTAATTCGGCGATTTTAATTCTTTCTTGCGCCATAGTATCACGATCACGTACCGTCACCGCCTCATCTTCCAAACTTTCAAAATCAACAGTCACGCAATATGGAGTTCCAATTTCATCCTGTCTCCTGTATCTTTTTCCAATGCTCTGCGATTCGTCATATTGGCAAGTAAACTCCGTCTTAAGCTCGTTAAAAATATTCTTGGCTTTGGCACTTAACTCTTCTTTTTTGCTCAAAGGAAGGATGGCTACTTTTACCGGAGCAACTTTCTTGTCAAATTTCATCACCACGCGGACTTCTTTCTCCCCTTTGGCGCTTTCCACTTCTTCTTCGGTATAAGCATCGGAAAGAACAGCAAGAACACTGCGGTCAACTCCAAAAGTCGGCTCCAGAACATGTGGGATAAATTTTTCTCCTGTTTCTTGGTCAAAATATTCCATACTTTGCCCGCTGTGATTTTGATGCTGTGTCAAATCAAAATTAGTGCGATAAGCCAAACCGTAAAGTTCTTTGGTGCCGAAAGGAAAATTATATTCAATATCAACTGTCCTCTTACTATAGTGCGACAATTCCTCTTTGGCGTGTTCGCGCAAAGAATAGTTTTCTTTCTTAATGCCGATATATTCCAGCCAAGACTGCATCTCTTTCAGCCAATATTCGAATTTTTCTTCCCACCATTCTTCTTTGATAAAATATTCGATTTCCATCTGCTCAAATTCAATAGTACGGAAAATAAAATTTCCCGGAGTTATCTCATTGCGAAAAGATCTTCCAATCTGTGCAATCCCCAAGGGCAGTTTTTTATTAGCTGCAGAAATTACGTTTTTAAAATCAACAAACATTGCTTGTGCCGTCTCCGGACGAAGATAGATCACGCTGCCTTCATTTTCAACCACTCCCTGGTGCGTTTTAAACATCAAATTGAATTTTCTTGCTTCGGTAAAATCTATCTTGCCGCACATTGGACATTTGATTTTGTTATCGCGAATAATACCGGTTATTTCCTCCACGGTTTTTCCCTCCACTTGCATACCAGTAGCATCTTCAATGAGATGATCGGCCCGCAATCGCGACTGACACGACTTACAATCCACCATAGCGTCGGAAAAACCAGCAACATGCCCGGAAGCTTCCCAGACTCTGCGGTTCATTAATATCGCGGCATCAATTCCAACCACGTCTTCACGATCTTTAATAAAGCGTTTCCACCATAGTTGCTTTATATTATTTTTGAGTTCTACGCCCACAGGTCCATAATCCCAAGTGTTGGCCAGTCCCCCATAAATCTCGCTTCCTGGAAAAACAAATCCTCTTCTCTTGCACAAAGAGACAATTTTTTCCATTCGACTTTCATCTTTTTTTTCCGCCATATATTTCAAATAAATTAAATTAGTTTTACGCCTTATTTTAGCACAAAAAAATAGGCTTGTAAAAAAACAAGGTTTTCTAATCCTTGTTTTTCTTATTTGTTATTCAAATCTATTTTCTCTTTCTTGCATCAAAATGTTGCCAAGTTACAATAAGCGGACTGGCAACAAAAATAGAAGAATAAGTTCCAAAAGCAATGCCTATCAACAGTGCTAACACGAATGTCTGAATAGAAGCACCGCCAAAAAGATATAATACTAGAAGCATCAAAAGAGTCGTAAATGAAGTGTTTATGGAACGAGCAAAAGTTTCGTTCACGCTGCGATTTACAGTTTCCTCAAAATCACTCAAGCGACCGCGCAAAAGGTTCTCTCGAGTACGATCAAATACGACAATTGTATCATTAACAGAATAACCGAGAATTGCGAGAAGAGCAGCTAAGAAAGTAATCCCTATCTCCATACCGTAAAAATGACCTAGAATAGAGAAGATACCGGTTGTAATAATAACGTCATGAAAAAGCGCAACAGTAGCAGAGATTCCATATTTAAAACTGGAAACAGGATATGAAACTTTTCTGAAAGCCCAAGCTATATAAGCTACGATTCCGATCAAAGCAACTAGAACTGCCCAAATAGTTGAAGTTTTTAATTCGTTGCCGATTACCGGACCGATTGATTCGAAGCTTTTTTCTGTCACATATTTATTCTCTGTCGTCGCAGCATTTGTTGCAGCAGTATTTTCTGATGTAATTTCAGCTGCATCTGCAGTATCAGCAGCAACTTCTACGTTTTCTCCATTTATACCTTGTGCTTCAATCTGTACAGGCTGCACCGGAGTCGATTGGACATCGGCGGCAGGAGTTTCAGCCGGAGCGGCGTTATTATCAATGACCGGAGCAATTTTGGCTGCAGCTTTAGTATTTAGCGCAGTAAGAATTGATTGATGAGTGGGTTCATCCACTTCTTTAAATCTCAAAAAGACTGAGCCGTCATTTGCAAACTGCGTACTAACTTCCCCTAAATTAAGCTCTGAAAAAACATCTTGTATTTCTTGACTGTTCAAACTAGCCTCATTAAAAGAAACCTCCATCATCGTTCCGCCCGTAAAATCAATTCCTAACTTAAGCCCCCAAGTGGCAAGAGCCGCAATGCTAACAATAGTCAGAGTTAGGGAAAAGGCATACCAGATTTTTCTTCGTTGAATAATTTTTATCATACAGAATTTTAAACGATTTAATAAATAATAAGTTATTTTTTAACACCGAAAAACCAAGGTTTCTGAAAAGTTTTAAAGCTAGTAGCGATTTTTAAGAAATTCTTGCTAACCATGATTGCTGAAAACATACTAAGAAGCACACCAATCGACAGCGTAACAGCAAAGCCTTTTACAGTTCCTGTCCCGACATATATAAGAATCAAACAAGTAAGCAGAGTAGAAGCGTTGGAATCAAAAATAGAACTCCAAGCACGACCAAAGCCTTCTTCAATAGCCACCGATATGGTTTTGCCTTTTTTGATTTCTTCTTTGATTCTTTCAAAAATAAGCACGTTAGCGTCAACTGCCATACCAATGGACATTAAGAAACCGGCAATACCTGCAAGAGTCAAAGTAACAGGAATAAGTTTGAAAATAGAAAGAGAAAGCAAGGTATATATAATCAGAGCCAGCACCGCCAAAACTCCCTCCATACGATAATAGAGGATTAAAAATATACTAAGTAAAATAAATCCGATAATTCCGGCAGTTAGGCTTGAATTAACAGAATCTTGCCCAAGACTGGCATTTACAGTCTGCTGGCTGAGTAAACTGATCGGCACAGGCAAAGCTCCGGCATTAAGCCTTTGTACAAGAACTTTAGCTTCATCGGTCGTAAAGTTGCCGGAAATTATGGCCTTTCCATCGGTAATCTCTTCATTTACTGTTGGAATGCTGATCGGAGTCCCGTCCAAAAAGATAGCGACTTTTTTTCCGACATTTCTAGAGGTTATCTCGCCGAAAAGCTTCGTGCCTTCATCATTAAACTGAAGTTGAACTTCCGGCTCATAAGTGTTGGTATCAAAATAAACATCAGCCCGTTCAAGCTTCGCCCCATCCAAGCCTGTTGTTTTATAGTAAAACATAGAAAGAACATCCTCCGATACGCCGGAATCTTTAAATTGCTCTCTAACCGAGGCTTTTTCTTCCTCTGTCATTTCTTCCTTAAATTCAAGAAGCGGAGTTTCACCAATCATTTTAATGGCCTGATTTACATCTGTAACGCCCGCCAATTCAACAATTAAACGATCGCCGCGAGAAACTTGTATATTAGGTTCAGCTATACCGTAAGAATTGACCCGCCTTTCAATCACATCTCTCACTCCAGACATAGCAGAATCCCGATCCGATTCAGCCACTTGGCTCAAATCAGCCTGATAAACTAAATGGGTTCCCCCCTGCAAATCCAACCCCAAGCGAAACTTCAAATCATTCACATAGTTTATTCCATATTTATTCAGGTTAATTCCAGAATTTTTTGGATAAACCATGTAAGCAGATACTGCCGCTAACACTAAAATTAACAAAAAGTTAAGTAGAGTCTTTCTTTTGCTTGACATAATTTCCAGAAAAATAAAAATTAAATATAAATAAAAGCAAAGACAAGACAAATCTCGTCTTTTAACGCAAACTTATAAAAACAATAAGGTCTTAAACAGCAACGATTGAAGTATAATAGGTTTTTTGTTTTTTTACAAGCTTTTATAAAAAGCCATACGATTTTATTCTTTTATAAAACCACCATGATAATATAATTCATATACTTTTTTTCCGTCAAACAATATAAATTCCTCGCCTATAAATTTATCTATCTTTCCTTCAATATGGTTTAAATAGACAAATTTTCCTTGAGAAAAAAATTTAGGTCCTCTGAAGGGAACTTTTCTTGAAACTTCAATAAGAACCTCGCCTAAAAAATCATAGGTCTCTCTTGCGGAAGGATGTTTGTCCAACAATTCTCCGCAATAGTTCATTGCCCAATATGGCTTCTTATCCAAAAAAACAACCTCCTCGCCGGAAAAAAAACCGAAACCAAAGTATATGTCCCGATATGTCAGATTATCTTTTTGAAAAACATATTCCTTGCAACCGTCCTCCAAAATTCTGTAAACGCTTTCTTCTCCTATATAAGCGTTTCTTTTTGCCTCTACTAAAAAATCAGAGAGTTCCATGTTTATTTTTGAAAAATAAAAATTATATTTACAGCGACAAAAAATTCGAAATAAAAATTTTAGTCGCCAAAAATATCTTTTTTAGCTTTCTCTATTTCCTCCGGCTTTTCCAGAAGCTCGCCTTTGTTTAATTTATAGAGAAATGGAATCACGCCGCAACTTTGGCACTTTCCCCAGCAACACCGCCCGTCTTTCTCTTTGTTCAACTTTTTACATAGAGTTATCTCTCGCTTAAACACGTCATCAGTGATTAATCCCGATTTTAAGCCATTTTTACAACTCGATTCCTCTTTCATAGATTTTATTTTAGATATTGCACACCCTTTCCCAATTTGTTCTTAAAACTATAACATTACAGCTTATAAATGTCCAGTTTTTACGACTGAAACAACTTGCCAGGACTGGAAATATTGCGCCCTTAGACACGAGGCTTAAAAAGTAAATTAACTGAGTTTTAAAAAATCAACTGTTGCCGGCAGCCACTTTTCAATTATTCCCGGCTGTTCCAAATCATGATCCCCTTTTTCAACAATAATTTTATTGAAAAAATCTATGTTCTGGCTTTCGATTGGAACCTTGTCATCATTGCTGCCGTATATTGCCAAAATTTTATCAGGAGAAATTTTAGCATAATATGAGCTGTAATCGATATTTGCATTTTCATATCGATATTTATAATTTATCTTATGAG
>CAZKLR010000045.1:0-1543 GCA_964553695.1 uncultured Candidatus Saccharibacteria bacterium
ATTTCTGTTTTTATGGTATAATAAAAATGTAATATTTTATAATTTATTATGAAACAATCACGATTGGTATTTTTAGAGATATCGTTGTGCACCTTTTTGGTGTTTTTATTTTTGGCGGTTTCGGTTTATGCTGTTTGGTATGAAAGGCGCTATGGCAATTATGGTGCGGAAGGTATTAAAATGTCTGAGAACAAAAACGAGGATGCAATTTCCGGGAACGATAAAATCGCGATTCTTTCCGTTGACAAGGCAGAATATGAACGCGGGGAGATGGTGAGGATCATCCTTAAAAATAATTCCGATAAGACAATATTCTTTGCAAGAAAGACCGGCTGTGATCTTCTGAATAACATAGAAAAAGAAACAGACGGTGCTTGGAAGAACATTAATTCGGAAATTTTGCCGGAGGACAGTCTGTCGGAATATCAATTGAAATGTTTCGCTGTTATCAGCGATAATGATTTTCGATATAGCGAAACTGAGCCGCGGTCCGCGGTCTTCAGGGTTGAACTTGATCCCGGAGAGACCTATGAAGACTTGTGGGATTTAACTATCAATAATAAATTTATCGGTGAGGGAAAATACAAAATAGGATACAGCTACGGTTTTTCTCAGGATACTTTGTCTGATATAAATAAATACACGGCGTATTCGGAAGATTTTATCATAAAGGGGAAATTTGCGGCAAACCTTTATGGTGGAAATGATGTCAAAACAATTTCTGTTTCGCAAGAATTTCCGGATACAGCTTTGGGGGTTGAACTCTACGGTCCGGAGAGGCTCGTGAAGAATAAGGATAATCAGTTTAGGGTGATATTGCGAGGAAAAGATGTTTCTTTGTTGGATCTGAATAAAATTTCTTTAAATGCCGGCGTAAGATTTAATCGTCTAAGTTCTGATGACTGGATGGCGTCTAAATTTATGTTATCCGATGAGGCTTACTCTAAGTGTGAAAAATCTGCAGATAAACTGGAATGTGTTGTTAGTATTACACCAAGGTGTTTTTGGGATAATGATATTCATTTTCATATTGCGATTAAACGGGAAACCAAACCATATAATTTGGATTCGCCGTATCTTTTAGTAAATATTTTCAATCGGGCTATCGAGACTTGCGGTAATGGCATAGATGATAATTGCGATGGGGATATTGACGGCTTGGATGAGCAATGCAATTTGTTCACTTTATACGTGGCACCGGGAGAAGGTGTAACAAACATATGCCGAAGAGCTATTGCGCAATATTTGGAGAAAAAATATTCCGCTTCTTATTTAAACAGCGAGCAAAAAATTTATGCGGAAGATTATATGCGCAGGAAATATACTGACAGTTTGAACAATTTGAAGGCTGGTCAGCAGATTGATTTTATGGTTAGCGATATAGAGAATGCAATTCAACAAGCGTTGGATTTAAGTTCAAAAGAAATAAACTCTTTGGAAAGATTTAAAGATATCATTGATTATACTGCTTATAAATTTATTTCAAAATCCGATTCTGTGGCAGAGGTTGCAAATCTGTGGGGAATTGATGATAAAACAAAAA
>CAZKLR010000045.1:1643-3340 GCA_964553695.1 uncultured Candidatus Saccharibacteria bacterium
AAATTTACGCTTAATCGAACAAAGGATGCCGATGCTACGTTGAGCAAGAATATAATGACTAATCTGGATATGCAGTAGGTATATCCAGATTTTAATTACAATAAAAAGAAAAAATGTCGGACATATAAAAGTCCATTTGTCTGTTGCTATAATTGATATTTATTCCTGACAGTTTGGTTCCAATGACGGATGCATATAAGCTATGTGAAGTCGGATGTTCCTTTTTAAAGATTTTATAAGCTGCTTTTATTGACTTTGCGGAAAATTCAAGTTATTCTATCTATGCAAGGAGTTTTTAATATAATCAATTATTATCAGCTTGAGCTGTTTTTTTTAGTTTAAGATAAAGTTATGTCTGATGAAGTAATTTTGAGATTTGATGAAGTTACCTTTGAATATTTGCCGAAAAAACCTCTCTTAGATGAGGCGAGCTTCTGCGTGCGCAAGGGGGCAAAAATAACTTTGATGGGTCAGAATGGAGCGGGGAAAAGCACCATTTTTTCTCTTGTACGCGGGGAGCTTAAACCGACAAAGGGTCTAATCTCAATTAACAAGGATCTTTCGATTGCTACGGCGATGCAAGTAGTGGCACGCGAAGATTTAAATCTTACAATAGCCGAATATTTTGCCAAGGCTTTTGTCGAATCACAACCTAATCTTTTAAGCTCTGTGAGCAAAGTTATGCGGGCAGTTAATTTGGAAGTGTCAACGGAAATTAAAGTGGGGAGTCTTTCCGGCGGGCAGCAGGCACGGTTGCTGCTGGCATTTGCTCTTATCCAGAATCCGGACATTTTGTTGCTTGACGAGCCAACGAATAACTTGGACGAGAAAGGAATTGATCATCTAATCAATTTTTTAATTGGTTATGATAAGACCGTAATTGTAATTTCGCACGATGCGGGTTTTTTGAATTGTTTCACTGAAGGAGTTTTATATCTGGACAGCTTTACTAAGAAAGTGGAGACCTATGTCGGGGATTATTTTTCCGTAGTGGAAGAAATCAACGCTAGAATAGAAAAAGAACAAAAGAAGAATGCGCAGCTTGAGAAGCAGATTCAGGATCGCAAGGACAAGGTAAACTTTTTTGCGCATAAGGGAGGGAAGATGAGAAAACTTGCGCATAAGCTCAAGGAAGAGACGGAGGAACTGGAAGAAAATATGGTCGAAGTGCGGCGCGAGGACAAGACCATTCGCGATTTTATAATTCCAGCGCAGGATGAGATTGGGGGCGATATTGTTGTTTTGAAATCAGTAAAAGTGATGAAAAATAATGTACTGACAATTTGTCCGGTTGAGAAGGTTTTGCATAAGCATTCACGGTTGCAGGTTACAGGGCCAAATGGAATGGGAAAGAGCACTCTTTTGAAATCTTTATTGGATTCGAATAATGACGGCGCAAAGATTGCCGAGGGGGTGAAAGTCGGTTATTATTCACAGGATTTTTCCGCGCTTGATTATGATCAGACGGTTTTTGATTCCCTCAAAGAAGCTATGGACAATAGTAATGACGAGCAATATATGCGTTCAGTGGCGGCGGGTTTTTTGATAACTGGCAATTTGATGCCTCATAAAATTTCCTACCTATCCGAGGGGCAAAAGGGATTATTGTGTTTTGCGAGATTGGTTCTGATGCGGCCGGGGCTTCTAATTTTGGATGAGCCGACCAATCATATAAATTTCCGGCACATTCCGGTTAT
>CAZKLR010000045.1:3440-7212 GCA_964553695.1 uncultured Candidatus Saccharibacteria bacterium
GCGTAGTATAAATAGGGAAACTAAACATTAATATTTTGATATGAATAAAAATAATAAATTTATCAAACCCGTTCTTGCTTTACTTGGTGCAATAACATTGATAGTTTCCGGATCGGTTCTCTTTGGCGATAAAGAAAAGACAGAAGATAAATCCGTTTCGAACAACGGAAACGACGATAAAATTGCTACCTCAGATGCAGTGCAGAACAATTTATCAATTTCAGCAAATAAGTGCCGCGGTTGCGGAAAATGCGTGCGTATTGATTCGGAACATTTTGCTTTAGATGTCGAAAATCGCACAGCTATTGTTATTTCAACCGATAATTTGGATTCTGAAAGTTTGCAGCTTGCAGCTAATAATTGCCAAGAAGGAGCTATTATAATTTCTTAAATAAAAATTATGAAAGGGGAATATAATTTTTTTCTGCTTTTTCTGATTACTCTTTCTTCTTATCTTCTCAGTTTTTGGCTAGTTAGAAACAAAACTATAACGCTTTCGGTACATAGAAAAATTTGGAATTTTGTTCTTTTGATTAGTTTTATTATTTCCGGTCCGCTTGGAGTGTTTATGGCTTTTTTAGCAGATAATGGTGTGCATATTAATTTTTACGGAACTATTCTTTGGCTTCATGTTGAAGCGGGGGTTGTGATGGCGATTGTTTCCTTGCTGCATATAGCTTGGCATTGGCGGTATTTTTGGAAAAAATAAATTTTGGTTATTAGAATAGAAACGCTTTTAGAAGTGTTTTCATTTTTGATGCTTGATTTATTTTTTTTATATGTTACGATAGACTATTATAAGTAAACCATAGTTAACTTTTTATGTTGCGACAAAATCAAGAGGATTATTTGCGGGCAATATATGCTCTTTATGAAAATGGTCCTGATAAGGATATAAGCTCGGTGGACGTTGCTCAACATATGCAAATTTCCAAAGCAGCTGTTTCGAAAATGCTAAAGAAAATGAACACTCAGGGCATAATTATGATGAATCCTTATTCTCGAATCCGCTTTACTTCCGTTGGTATTAAAGCCGCAGAGAAGCTTACCTATAAACATCGAATCATTGAGGTTTTCCTTTTAAAAATACTAAATATCGAGAAGAGGAATATACATAACGAAGCGCATAAGCTGGAGCATGCATTTTCTGACGAGTCAATAAAAAAACTGGCTAATTTTCTGGGAAATCCTGAGAATTGTCCATGTGGCCATAAAATACCTAAGATAAAGTAACAATTTGTATGGCAAGTATAAATGAATTTATAAAAGGGGATCTTGTTGTTATTGAAACTATAGATTGCGAACAAAAATTGAGACGCAGGCTTTGTGAGCTGGGTCTTTTTGAAGGTGCCAAAGTGGAGATTATAAAGAACGATAGAAAAAGTCCTGTTCTTATTAAAGTATTTAATTCTAAAATAGTTCTAGATCAAAAAGGAGCGCAGAAGATTTATGGAGAAAAGATTTAATATTAAAGTGGGAATTATTGGCAATCCTGGAGTAGGCAAGAGTAGTTTGTTTACTCTTCTTACGGGAAAAAGACAAAATGTCGGAACGACAGTAGAAAAGAGAGAGTGCGAGTTATCTTTTGACGGCAATCTGATGCAAGTGGTAGATCTTCCAGGAGCTTACAGCTTAAATGCTTACAATAAAGAAGAGGCTATTGCTTCCGATTTTATTTTTGGGGAAAAGCCAGATGCGATCATCCAAATTATAGATGCACAGAATTTGGAGAGGAATCTGCTAATGACCGTTCAGCTTTTGGAAATGGATGCGCCGCTTATTTTAGCGTTAAATCTTTTGGATTTGGCAGAGCGGCGCGGTATTTTTATCAATACTGAAAAACTTTCTGCGTTACTGGGTGCGCCTGTAGTTGCTATTAATGTAAAGAAGAAAAGGGGAATGGAAAATTTGCTGTCTGCGATTTTAAAAAAGAGAGCACGCGGCAAGACGAATAAGAGAAAGATATTCTATGGCGAGGAGGTTGAAGAGGAGCTCGAGAAAATAAAAAGAATTTTGGCATACGATGTCTCTATTCCTTCCAGCGAAAGAAATTGGCTGGGAATCAAGATTATCGAAGGTGATGAGAAAATTTTAGATCTTCTGAAGAATAAAGATTATTATGGCCGCATTCAGCAGGTTAGAGAAAAAAGCATTGTCCATTTAGAGACTATTTTTGCAAAAGATATAGAAATGATTTTAGCTCGCATTCGCTATGGGTTTATTGAAGGATTAGCGCGCGAATGCATTGAGGAGAAAAAAGGGGTGAAGGTTGAAAAAAATTTTTCTGAAAAGCTTGATGAAATTGCGCTTAACAGATTTACGGGAGTCCCTTTGTTTTTAATGGTTATTTTTGCAGTTTTTCAACTTGCCTTTAAAGCGGCAAGACCTTTTTCGATAATCATGGAAAAATTTTTTTATGGCATAAGCGAATATGTCAACGCTATTATGACCGGTTTAGGTTTTTCAAAATGGACAATTTCGCTGATATCAGACGGAATTTTAGGTGGAGTAGGGAGTGTATTAATTTTTGTGCCGACTCTGGGAATACTGTTCGCCTTGATTGCTATTTTGGAAGATAGCGGTTATATGGCGCGCATTGCTTATGTCATGGATCGTTTTATGCATAAGCTAGGACTTCATGGCAAGGCTTTTATTCCGATGGTTTTAGGATTTGGATGCAACGTTCCGGGGATTATGGCAACGCGTACTTTGGAAACAAAGCGCGATCGTTTGCTGGCAATTCTTATGAATCCATTTATGTCCTGCGGTTCGCGTCTGCCGACTTATATTCTTTTTGCTGGCATTTTCTTTGTCGGATCGGAAAGTGCGGTGATTATATCTCTTTACATTCTAGGGATGTTTGTTGCGGTTATAGTAGCTTTTATTTTGCGTAAATTATTTTTTCGGCAAATGTCCTCGCCATTCGTCATTGAACTTCCGGCTTATCGCATTCCTAATTTCAAAGGAGTTATTATTCACACAGGGGAAAGGGTGTGGGCATTTATTAAGAATGCAGGTACTCTTATTATGACCTTTTCAGTTGTTATCTGGCTGATGGCTAATTTGCCTTTTGGCGTCGCTTATGGGTCGGAAGAAAGTTTGGCCGGAATATTTGGTCAGCTTCTTTCTCCGTTTTTTGTTCCGCTTGGGTTTGGCAATTGGCAGGCTTCCGTTGCTTTGCTGTTCGGACTTGCCGGTAAAGAAATTATTATCGGAGCGTTCGGCGCTTTATATGGCGGTGGGAATGCGGACTCTTTAGTACTGGCTTCGTCACTTCGCAATGATTTTACTCCGCTTTCCGCTTATTCATTTCTGGTATTTGTGCTTCTTTATACGCCTTGTATCGCTACATTAGCTACAATAAAAAAAGAAACTGGCAGTTGGAAGTGGACTATCTTCGTCGCGCTCTATTCGGTGGTGATAGCTTGGCTGGCGGCGTTTGCAGTTTATAACGGCGGGAAACTTTTAGGATTCTAATCAAAGATATATGAAAACGATTGAAATTATAATTCTTGTTTCTATTTTTGCTGCATCGTTTTTTTATGTCGTGCGTGTATTAGTTGGTCCGTTTTTTTCTAAGGGAAAAAGCGAAAAATGCAAAGGCTGTCCGATGGCAGGGAAATGCAAAGAGAAGTAGATTTTGATTATTAGTTTTTTTGCATCTCGGAGTAGCAGACTTCAGTCTGCGCTGTTGTCCCACGCAGAAAAAAGAAACTTGTGTATCGTGTTTTTTCGGCCTATGATAGCCGCGCGGAATAAATCCCGCTACTCC
>CAZKLR010000046.1:0-1735 GCA_964553695.1 uncultured Candidatus Saccharibacteria bacterium
TACATATATATCTCCAGCATTACTCCGTCACTTAGTTCGGTTGCTACCTCCGGATGTTCCGAGTATGACTTATAAGCTTTCAATTTTAGCTCCTTGTTGTTTTTGGTGTTATACACAAGATTAGGCTGCCAATCGTTTGGCACGGTCAGCAAAATTCCGGCTTTTTCATTTTTTAGAATTTTATTTCCGTCTTTTTCCTGAACATCAATTGCATAATCGCCTTCATTTAATTGATAATCCGTCTCATTTATCGTTGCAGTATTTTCCCCCTCATTCGCCTTCTGGCCATTTACATTTTCTCCCTGTTGGTTATTTTTTCTCTCAGCATTCTGCGCATAAAAATAAAGTGCGATGGAAACAAAAAGAAGCATAGCGACCAGAAAAAAATAAACGACTTTCATCGCCTTCTTGTTTTTTAAAATTTCATTTTTCATAAAAATAATTACTTGTTAGAATATGTCCGATTAAATTTCCTAAAAATCTATTTTTCAATTAAACTCTGCATAACCATTGCGCGAGGTTTTGGTATATTAAAAACATCTAAAAGAGTAGGTGCAACATTTCCCAGTACTCCGTTTTTCCTTAGTTTGCAATTATCTTTTGTATACCCATCTTTTACAATAATAAAAGGCACGGGATTTTTGCTGTGCATAGTAGAAATATTGCCCGTTTCCGGATCAATCATTTCGTCTGCGTTTCCATGATCAGCAGTAATTATGGCCGCGCCGCCGCTTTCCAGAACTTTGCCAATAACTTTTTCCAGGCACTTATCCAAAAACTCAATAGCGCAAATAGTCGCTTTTAAGTTTCCAGTATGCCCGACCATATCCGCATTGGCGTAATTCACTAAAATAAAATCATAAACGGAATAATCGATATTGGAAACGATAACATTGGTAATGTCTTCAGCCGACATTTCCGGCTTTTGATCATAAGAAAAAACGTTTTTAGAAATAATTTTCTCGCGATCTTCACCATCAACCGGCTCGCGATGTCCGCCATTAACGAAATATGTAACATGAGGATACTTTTCCGCCTCGGCAATATAAAGCTGCTTGAAATTACAAAGCACTTTCGGCAAAGTATCTTCCACCGCTTGGGAATTATATGCAATCTGCACCGGAAGATCCTGTCCAAAATCTGTCAGCGTGCACATAAAAATATCCTTAAGCTTATGTCTGCGATTTTTATAATCTCGCATATCAGGCACAGTCAAAAGCTTCGTCATCTGCCTGGCTCGATCACCGCGCAGATTGAAAAATATTACCGCGTCATTATCTTTTATTTTGGCAACCGGCCGGTCTTTTTCATCAACAATAACCGTAGGCGTAATAAATTCATCGGTCAATCCATGATTGTATGCATCTTTGATTGCCTGTTCGGCTGAACTGCTTTTTGCCCCTTCTCCCAGCACCATAGCATCATAAGCCCGCTGCAGCCTATCCCAGTGTTTAACTCTGTCCATTGCATAATATCTTCCTCCCACAGATGCAATTTTGCCCACGCCGTATTTCTCCATTTCAGCATGCAAATCTTTCAAAAAATTAAGAGAGCTCTTTTCATAAGCATCCCGCCCATCAGTAAAAAGATGCAAGTAGACGTCTTTCAGGCCGGCATCTTTGGCCATTTTTATCAAAGCATATAAATGTTCCGGATCACTGTGAGGACTATCCGAATCCGAAAGAAGCCCCATAAGATGCAGATTGGTTTTTTGCATCGAAGCATGGTTCAAAGT
>CAZKLR010000046.1:1835-3136 GCA_964553695.1 uncultured Candidatus Saccharibacteria bacterium
TTTTCACCCCTTGGGTGATTTTTATTTTTATCACTTTAATTCCTTTTCAATCTCCATCAGCCGGTTATATTTCACCAGTCTTTCTCCGCGTGAAAGTGAGCCGGATTTGATAAATTCCGCTCCGGAAGCCACAGCAAGATCGGCGATAAAATCATCGCAAGTCTCACCGCTGCGATGCGAAACAATAATTTTCCATCCCAAGCTCTGGGCTTTTTTGATGCATTCAACCGTTTCCGTAAGGCTTCCAATTTGATTCAGTTTAATAATTATCCCATTGGCAGAGTTATGTTTGGAAGCCATATCAACTCTCTTCGGATTAGTTACCGTCAAATCATCGGCCACAACGATAAAGTTTTTTCTGACGCTTAAAAACTTTTTCTTCATCTCTTTCCAGCCAGACCAATCATTTTCATTAAGTCCGTCCTCGATTGAAAGAATCGGATACTTATTAATCCATTCCAAATACAACGCAACAAGCCTTGCAGTATCCAAACAAGCATTGCCCGGATTTATAACATATTGATTTTCTTTCTCCAGATAAAAAGAACCGGAAGCCGCATCAAGAGATACAAAAACATCTTTTCCTGCTTCATAACCGGCATCGGCAATAGCTTTCAGGATAGATTCTATCCCTTTTTCAATGCTATCCAATTTAGGGGCAAACCCTCCTTCATCGCCTACTCCGGTAGCATAGCCTCCACTAGCAAGTATCTTTTTAAAATTGTGAAAAATTTCGCTTCCCGCGCGCAATTTGTCCCCGAAGCCATTAATGCCATATGGAACTATCATAAATTCCTGAATGGAAAGGCCGCTATCGGCATGTTTGCCGCCGTTTAGAATATTAAACATCGGAACCGGCATCTCAAATCCGCCATCAAAACCATAAGTTTTAGCGATATATTTGTATAATGGTTTTCCTGACGAGATAGCAGCAACTCGAGCGCAAGCCAAAGACACGCCAAGAATCGCATTGGCTCCCAGATTGGATTTATTGTCCGTTCCGTCAAGCTTCAGCATCAAAGCATCGATCTTTTTCTGAGCATTCACATTCTGCCCGACTAAAACCGGAGCAATTTTTTTATTAACGTTCTCGCAAGCCTGTAATACTCCATTTCCTTCATAGCGTTTTTCATCGCCATCCCTGAGTTCCAGCGCTTCATATTCTCCCGTAGATGCCCCGGAAGCCACAGAAGCCTTTGCCCTGATTTTATTATCAAGAATAACTTCGACTTCAACGGTAGGATTGCCTCGAGAATCAAGGATCTCTCTGGCTTCTATTTTTTTGATTTTCGCAGGCATAT
>CAZKLR010000046.1:3236-6922 GCA_964553695.1 uncultured Candidatus Saccharibacteria bacterium
AATATAGGAATAACTAAACGATAAATGCCCGGACCAGACTTGGGAAAACCAATCTCGCATTTTGCCGCTCCGTCTTGTCTTTCAAAAGCTATATTGGAATATTCCTCCTGATCACCTTCGTTATCCTCCAAAACCCAATCATTTCCGGTTTTCTTTTCAAACGCGCCCAGAGAGTTGCACGGTTCAAAATAAATGGAATAATTGCTATGATTGATAACAGAAATAAAAATTTTATCATTAGCACTGTATTTTACCTTGTCCGTAGAAACCTTCACACTGTCTGTAAATTCTTGAGCGCAATCTCCTGATGTTGTTTTGTCATTCCCACTTTCCTGAACTATCATGGAAATCATAATAGCAAGCATAGGAATTAAGACAATTGCCAGAATAACCGAAAAAAATAATTTAGGTTCACTCGATGCAAATTTTTCACTTTTTGTTTTTTGTTTCATGTTATTGATTTAGAAAGAAGTTATATATATAAAAATAACTTTATTTTAGAGCCTCGATACCGGGCAGCTTCTTTCCTGACAAAAATTCCAACATAGCCCCTCCGCCGGTGGAAACATGCTTAATCTTATCGATATATCCAAATTTACTGAGCGCTAAGATAGTATCTCCTCCGCCGATGATAGTTTCAGCAGAAGATTCCGCCAGCGCTTTGGCAATTTCGCGAGTTCCGCGCGCATACTCCTCTTCCTCAAATAGTCCCACCGATCCATTCCAAACAATAACCGCTGAATTGTTAATAATTTCTTTGTACTTATTCAAAGTATTTTCACCAATATCCAGAATGCGGAAATCTCCAACAGATTTATCTTCCGAAAAATCCACACGTTTTTTATCCGGATTATCTGTTATCACGTCAGATGGAATGTTAATTATAGGATTATTGATATCTATTTTCTTGGCTTCATTTATATCCAAATCATCCCGTACGGATTTTCCGATATCGATGCCATTAGCTTCAAAAAGAAAATTGGCAATCACGCCGCCTATTAATATGTTATCAAACTTATCCAAAAGGAAGTTAATAACCGGGAGCTTGGTTTCCGCTTTCAGTCCTCCCATAATTATAGTTGCCGGCCTGGGCGGATTGGCAATCACTTTCGAAAGCGCATCTATTTCTTTTTCAAGACCAAGCCCCGCATAAGAAGGCAATAACTTGGTTATAGCCTCTACTGAAGCATGAGCCCGATGAGAAGCGGAAAAAGCTTCGTTGACATAGATATCCCCGAGAGAGGCCAATTGCTTTGCAAATTCCGGATCATTCTCTTCTTCCTCATTATGAAATCGCAAATTTTCCAAAAGCAAAATTTCCCCGTCTTGCATTTCATCAACAGCCTGTTTGACCGTTTCACCGATGCAATCCGGAGTTTTGGTTACCGACAGCTCCAACATCTCGGATAGCCTGTCTTGCACCGGACCTAAACGCATTTCTTCCACAACCTGGCCGTCCGGTCTTCCCAAGTGCGACATTAGGATCACTTTTGCATCTCTTTCTACAAGATATTTTATGGTCGGAAGAGCGGAAGTAATTCGCCAAGATTCGCTTTCATCCACTATGCCGTCATCACCCAGAGGGACATTAAAATCTACACGAACTAAAACTTTTTTTCCTTTTAGATCTTCAACTTCGCTGATATTTTTCATAGCAAAAAGTTATTTATAAAATACATTTCCAAAAAAATTTTCAATAAATTTGGCGCTGGCTGCAAACAAGGGCTGGGGCAGCCCATCAACATCATACCAGTTCCATCCTTCAAATTTATCCGGTTCCGTCACTTCAACTTCTCCGGTAAATTTCCTAACCACCACCCCGATAGTAATATAATGTTTTCCATAAGCAATATCATTAGTCAGAGAAGCCACTTCAAAATCAGTTCCATGCAAATTCGTTTCTTCCTCAAGCTCTCTTTTCGCACATTCCTCCGGTGTCTCGCCAAATTCAAGATGCCCGCCCGGAAGCGAAAAAGTGCTTTCTCCCAATTTGCTTTTTCTTTTGCCTAAAAGAATTCTCCCCTCGGAATCCATAACCAAAACACCAACTCCGACGCGAACAATTTGTTCTGGCATACTTTTAAAATATTATTTTTCAATAACCTCGAAATTTATCTTTTCCCCGTGCTCATCCTGCAAATCTCCCCAAACCAAAATTACTTCCACGTTAGGATATTTGCTTTTCAGAATCTCTTGAGTTTTTTTCATATCTTCAACCTGTTTGGATTTCTCTTCATCTTTAGAAGTAAAATTATATTCTTTGGCATAAGCTCCGCAATCGCTGTGATGAAAAACGATAACTCGCTCCGCATGATGAAGATCGGTTGAAACGCTCACCTGCTGCAAGAAAAAATCCTTAATCTCCGCACTTCCATCCGCCAAGCTTTTGCTTGCTCCTGCCAACGAAATTACATCAAATCCTCCTTCGAAAAAACCGCTTTCATCAATCCAGGTCATCAGCTCATCGCGAAGACGGAAATCCATACAACGGATCAGCAAATTTTTACAAACATGTGACATATATTTATTGTTACTTTTATTTATTTAATCGAATCTGCAACCATTTTTGCCATATCAACTAACCGGCAAGAATATCCGTATTCGTTATCATACCAAGAACAAATCTTCACCAAATTGCCATTCACTCGGGTCAACGGCAAATCAACGATTGAGGAAAGCGGATTGGCTTTGAAATCAATGGAAACCAGTTCTTCAGAAACAACGCCCAAGATTCCTTTAAGTTCGTTTTGTGAAGCTTCGACAAAGCAAGCATTGACCTCTTCGACGGTAGTTTCGCGCTTCATAATCGCCACAAAATCAGTAATTGAAACCACTGGAGTCGGAACGCGCATTGCAATACCGTCGATATTGCCTGCAAGCTCGGGAATAGTTTTTGTTACCGCCTTTGCCGCGTTGGTAGTGGTAGGAATGATAGAAACTGCTGCCGCCCGCGCTCTGCGATAATCATCGTGCGGCAAATCCAAAATACGCTGGTCATTAGTATAACTATGAACTGTAGTCATGAAGCCTTTGTCAATTCCAATTCTGTCCTGAAGCACTTTAACCGCCGGAGCAAGACAATTAGTCGTGCAAGAACCATTGGAGACAATATTATGCTCTTCAGGCTTATAATCGCTCTCGTTTACGCCCATAATCAAAATCGGCACGCCTTCACCTTTCGCCGCCGCGCTTATAACAACTTTTTTGGCGCCGGCTGCAAGATGCTTACCCGCCGAATCCTTGTCCAAAAAAAATCCGGTACATTCCAAAACCACATCGACTCCCAACTCGCCCCAAGGAAGATTTGCCGGATCTTTTTCCGCGCATACACGAACTTTCTTTCCGTCAACAATTATATTTTGTTCGTCTGAACTAATCTCTTTGTCATAAACGCCATAATTTGAATCGTATTTCAACAAATGCGCCAATGTTTTCGTATCGGTCAAATCATTTACCGCGACCACTTCAAATTCAGGATTATCAAAAGCTATCCGAAAAGAAAGCCTGCCGATTCTCCCAAACCCATTAATTGCAATTTTTTTTGCCATAAGTTATAAGCTTATCAAATTTAAAATTTTTCACCCTTTTATTCTTTTATATTATACTATATTTTTTTTAAAAGTCATAGAGAACGTTCTCTTTCATGTCAAATGCGACATAGCGAATTCTTTTGGGGTTTTCATTCC
>CAZKLR010000047.1:0-4328 GCA_964553695.1 uncultured Candidatus Saccharibacteria bacterium
TATTATAACCCTAAATAAAACAAATACAAAGTCCTGATTTTTTCCGATTGGAATAACTATTGATAAAAAACGAAATCTGTGATATAAGAAAGGCAATCTATGGAGGTATAAAATGGATAAAGAAAAAGAAAATAGGTCAAGATATCTTGGTGAAAACGTAGAGAAAAGAAAACAAAAACAGAAAAGAGGAACGATACTTTATATAATTTTTCTGCTTATTTTTATAATAGTGATAATGATTTTAGCGGGGTGGGCTATGTAAATTTCATAATCCACTTTTTTAATTTGTCTATATCGTCTCTTAAAAAAAATACTGCTAAAGGACAGATTCCAGGAAAATTTGAAAAATTTTTTATTGAAGGCAACTTTTTTAAAATACTATAAAGAAGCAAATGATAACAATGACTTTAGATGTTAGATTCTGGTAATAAAAACACCGCGTATTTTTTACCCGGTGTTTTTTATTTCTATGAGCCGTTGAGCAGACTTGAACTGCTGACCTACTCCTTACCATGGAGTTGCTCTACCAACTGAGCTACAACGGCATAAAATAATTATATCAAGCTAACAATGAAAGTGAATATAGCATTAAGATTATTGTACTTTGTTTTACTTCACCTGCAATAAAAGCGTTTATTTTATTATCAATCTTATCTGGAGCCGGCTGTCAGATTCGGACTGACGACCTACTGTTTACAAAACAGTTGCTCTACCACTGAGCTAAGCCGGCCTAAAACACTTAAACAGTATAAACTACTTTTTTTATTTTGCCAACCCTATTTATAAAATTACTTTCCTCTGTTCTTCATCTTCTCCATAAGCTCAATGGCTTTTTGTTTGGCTTTGGTATAAGTAGGATCGATTTTTACAATTTGTCTGAAGCAGGCCAGAGCGTCTTCGTAATTTCTGCGTTTTGAATATATAATTCCAAGCTTCCAATATGCCTTGATGTCTGCCGGATTTTTTATTAATATTTCAATGCATTCCTGTTCTTTTTTTGTTCTGATTTCTTTTTCTTCTTCTGTCTCGACTTCTTCTTTCTTATCATCCATTAGAGTTTCTTCTACATCTTCGACGCTTTCAGTGTAAATAATAGATTCTACTGGACGTATGCCTTCCGTCTCGATTTCTGCATTTTCTTTCGATTCGTTGCTAAGTCCTGATTCTTTTGAAATATATTCCTCTGCATATTCCATTTCAAATATTTCACCTTCATTTTTTCTTTCTGCGGTTTCTTCTGGAAAAGTAATATTTTCTTCTATTGGCAAGTCCTGAACTGTGTTGTCGACAATCGAGTCGTTTTTAGTTTCTTCTTTTATGTCTGCCAAAGCTTCAACTCCATTAGTGCTTGGTTTTTCGGCATTTTTCATTTTATTGCGCCTATTGTTGCTCCAAAAACCACCTTCTTTTCTGGTTTTACGGATATTTTCTTCGGTTATTTTTCTGAACTCCTCGAGAGACTCAACATTCTTTTTTCGTAATCTTTCCAAAACCGATACTATGCGGCTATCAAGTTTTAGGAAGACGATCCTGATTTTTCGCAAGAGTTTTTCAAGCCACAACCAAAATTCCGCTACCTTTTTCTGGTAATTTTCTTTGTTTATTCTTCTTAAAGCTCTTTTATATAAATATATAAATTTTTCTTTTTCTTCCTTCTCTTTCTCGCTTTCTTTTAAGAATAGCTCTTCGCCTGCTTCCTTCATCTTGGAGAAATTTTTTCCCATTATAAACAAAATTCCTGCTGTTGAAATTATTATCACTATCTGAGGTAAAATATCAAAATCCATATTTTTATGTTTATATTAATTCCTCCTAAAATCTGATGTCATTTAGAGAAAGTTTTCTTTTGCTCTTGTCTTCGAATTCTACGGTAACCTGATTTAGCATAATATTTCTGTCTACCACGATGCCTTTTTTGTTTTCCCATTTTACTTCTTGCCTCTCTTGCGGAAATTTTTCCAGATTTTTCCTATATTGTTCCGCTTCAAACCCCAGGCA
Organism: uncultured Candidatus Saccharibacteria bacterium; assembly: GCA_964553695.1. Classification (GTDB taxonomy): domain Bacteria; phylum Patescibacteriota; class Minisyncoccia; order JAHIHE01; family JAGLIN01; genus STD2-77. The sequence goes on from CAZKLR010000047.1 coordinate 1,999, forward strand.
GCATCTTAAACGATCACAGAGTCCTGACAAACGATCGCTTCCTCTTTGCCCCATTTGCTGCGCTCTGGCATCTTCAATGGTAACGCTTTGCAAGCCTCCGGAAAATTTCATACAGCATAATTCCCTTCCGCAAGCTCCAAATCCGCCCTTTCCTTTGGCTTCGTCGCGTGAACCGATTTGTTGAAGTCGAATAGATCTTTGGAATTGTTTTGATAAGTCTTTGACTAGTTCCCGAAAGTCTACCCTTTTTTCTGCTATAAAAGAAAAAGTAACTTTTCCGCCGTCAAAACTGAAATGGGCATCAACTATTTTCATTGAGAGATTTCGTTTCTTGACCATTTCCCTGCACATTTTTACTGCTTCGATTTCTTTTTCCCTGTTTCTCTCGCATATTTCCAAGTCTGACGCATTGCATCTTCTGATAAGCTTAGGGATTTCTTTATCCTTTTCTTTGGGTTCTGTGTTAAGTTTTACCACGATTGCATTTTCCGTTCCTGAATCGAAGTTTACAATAATCATATCTCCAACATTCACATCCCATCCGCAACTGTCAAAAGTGCATGCATCATCCCAGCTGAAGATTTTCGCATTAATATTCATAAATGATTCCGTTAATTACCTCTAAATTATTCAATATCAAGTTTAACGAATCTCTTTATTTTTACATTTTCTCCGAATTTGGCGATTTTGCTTGTTAAAAGTTCTCCGACTGTCATATTTGGGTCTTTGACGAAAGGTTGTGTTAAAAGGCAGGCTTCTTCGAAATATTTTTTAACTTTGCCTTCGATCATTTTTTCTATAATGTCGGCAGGCTTATTTTCATCTTTCACACTTTCAACAATTTCTTTTTTCTTGTTTTCCATAACGGCAGGGTCAACCTCTTCCGTGCTAACATATTTAGGATTCATAGCCAAAATATGCATAGCTACATCATGAGCAAATTCTTTAAATTCTTCTCCGCGGGCAACAAAGTCAGTTTCGCAATTGATTTCCACCAGTACTCCGGACTTGCCGTCAGTGTGAATATATGAACCAATCATCCCTTCCGCCGTAGCTCGGTCGCCTTTTTTCTCGGCAATTTTAGAGCCGCTTTTCTGCATAATTTTTTTGGCTTCTTCAAAATTTCCATTACTTTCTTCAAGCGCCTTTTTGCATTGCATCATACTTGCGCCGGTCATATCTCGAAGTTTTTTTACATCTTGGGCTGAAATCATATATTTGAAATCTTAGTTTTGTTAAAGTTGTTGCAGTTCTATTTTTTCTTTCCTGCTATTACTGCGTCTGCGATTATGTTTGTTACAAGTTCAATTGAACGAATCGCATCATCGTTGGCTGGAATCGGATAATTGATTCGGGAAGGATTGGTATTAGTATCGGTAATTGCGATAATAGGAACCTTTCTTGATACTGCTTCTGCAACTGCAGTTTCCTCTTCTTGAATGTCTACAATAAACACTGCATCAGGAATCCTGTTCATCTTTTTGATGCCTCCAAATTTAATTTCCAATCTTTTCATTTCACGTCCAATTTCACCAACTTCTTTTTTGGTGTATTTCTTTTGCAGTTCCCCGCTCTCTTTTTGCTCAATTAAGTATTCAAGGCGCTTCTTCCCAATTAGAATTTTGTCAAAATTGGTAAAAGTACCGCCAAGCCATCTTTCTGAAACATAAGGCATATCACATTTTTGTGCAGCGCTTTCAATGATTTTGCTGGCTTGTCTTTTTGTTCCGACAAATAAAATAATACCTTCTTTTTCACTAATCTTCTTGGCGAAATCTGCCGCTTCGGTCAATTTGCTCTTGGTTTTTGCCAAGTCAATAACACTAATTCCGTTTCTGATTCCAAAGACATATTCGTCCATCTTCGGATGTTTTTTGGACTTCTTGTGCCCAAAATGGACTCCGGCTTTCAGCATGTCCATTAGGTTGATCTTGTTCTTCTCTTCTACTTTTTTTTCTTCCATTTTTATAATACCTTTCTAAATTTTGTCTGATGCCACCCCCTCTGCTTGTCTTGCAGAAAGAAACAAGGTTTATCAAGCCTTTTTGGTGCCTTCAAACTTTACCTGTTGCAGGCAAATTAACTATTTAATTAAAGATCCTTTCGGATCTATCTCTAAAAGAGAGTATAACACAAGAATTAAGAATGGCAAGAGGAAGGCTTAATTTGGGGAATTTCCATAGCGCTTGACAAATAATTAGAAAGTGATAACCTCTAATTGTTAAAAGAGAACAAAAAACCAAAAGCCAGTTCGGATATAAGGTCAAATATTTAACCTCTCGCCTTCCCATGAAATCATTCCGAACTGGCTAATTTTCTGTCTTGATTCT
>CAZKLR010000047.1:4428-6911 GCA_964553695.1 uncultured Candidatus Saccharibacteria bacterium
GTCTATACTTATTCTATAATTTCGGTTGTTTAATCGACCTTTTTATATTTTTGTTAATAATCTTGCAAAATTTCAAAAACTCTGTTAGAATGCATCTGCAAGTTAAGAGTAGACAGAAGTTAATCTTATATAACCTAATTTAGATTAAAATAGTATGAAAAAAGACATCCATCCAAAGTATCAAGAATGTACAGTAAAATGCATTTGCGGAAACACCTTTGTGACCAAATCGACGCTTTCTGAAATCAATATTGAGGTTTGTGGCGCTTGCCACCCGGTTTATACTGGCAAGCAAAAAGTTGTAGACTCAACTGGAAGAGTTGATCGTTTTAAGAAAATGCTTGAGAAGAAGCAGGGAGAAGTAACATCTAAGAAAGAGAAGAAAGAAAAGAAAGCCCAGGCCAAGAAAGAAAAGAATAACGAAAAATAGCTTAATTTTGTATAGTTTAAGACCCCATTTTTATGGGGTTTTATGTATCTAAAATAATAAAAATATGAAAGAGAAATTAGATCAAATAAAAAAAGATTTTGACGACATTACGCAGGAACTTAGTCGTCCCGAGATTTCTTCTGATGTGGAAAAATTGACCAAACTTAGCCGGCAACAAAGCAAGCTCAGGGAGATCGTGGAACAATACGATAGTTTTTTGAAGGTAGAAAAAGACCTTTTAGAGAACCAAAATATTATTGAATCGGAAAGCGATGAAGAGTTGCGCGAGATGGCTAAAGAAGAAAATGAAACTCTGCTGCTTCAAAAAGAAACTTTGGAGAAAAAATTGGAGGCAATGCTTATCCCCAAAGATCCTCGGGACGAAAAAGATGTTATTATTGAAATACGTGCAGGGGCCGGCGGTGACGAAGCTGGGCTGTTTGCTGCTGATTTATTTCGTATGTACGGATATTTTGCCGAGAAACAGGGGTGGAAAACAGTTATATTAAATTCCAGTATAAATGATGTGGGAGGGTTTAAAGAGGTTGTTTTTGAAATTAGCGGACAGGATGTGTATGGCAAGATGAAATATGAAAGCGGTGTGCATCGCGTTCAGCGTGTGCCGGAAACGGAAAAACAGGGACGAGTCCAAACTTCTACTGCAACCGTGGCAGTTTTGCCGGAAGCGGAAGAAACTGATGTGGCAATTCGCAGCGAAGACATAAAGATTGATGTTTTCCGTTCAAGCGGACCAGGAGGCCAAAGTGTTAATACTACTGATTCTGCGGTTCGACTTACTCATATTCCTACCGGTTTGGTTATTTCTTGCCAAGATGAAAAGTCTCAACTTAAAAACAAAGCCAAGGCAATGCAAATTTTGAGATCTCGTCTTATGGAGATGGAAGAAGAAAAGCGCGCCAGGGAAGAGAAAGATGCGCGTCGCAGCCAAATCGGGACCGGTGATCGCAGCGAAAAGATTCGTACTTATAATTTCCCCCAAGATCGTATTACTGATCATCGTATTAAGGAAAGTTGGCATGAGATTGAAAGTGCGCTTGCAGGAAATCTGGAACCGATTATAGAAGCGCTTATTCAGGCTGATATAGCAAAGAAAAAAGAAATGCAATAAAAAATTCTACAAGACAGACTTTGCGGTCTGTTTTTGTATAACATAATATTTAATATCCTTCACTGTTGCTTTTAATAATCAAAATAGATATAATATTATCAATAAGCAGAGTTTTATAAAATTTTTTAATTTTATGCTCAATACAAAAAGAATCCGAAAGTCTTTTCCTGCTATAAAATCAGGAAGATTGGTTTCTAATAATGCCGCAAGTACCCAGATTCCTATTCAACTGTTAGATTTATTAAGAGACCTCGCTGCCGGATATGAAAATGTTCATAGAGGACAGTCTCAGGCTTCGATATCTATGACGGAAATGTTCGAAGCTTCTTATGATACCATTGCGCAATTTATTGGTGCGCCATCCAGAAGAAATATTATCTTGTATAGAAATACAACAGAAGCGATTAATTCGGTGATGTATTCTTTAATGACCGAGTTTCGTGATGGTGATAATATAGTTACGACTTATATGGAGCATAATTCAAATTATGTTCCATGGTATGGTCTGACAAAAGAAATATTGCCTAAATTCGGAATTAATGTGGAATATAGACTCGTGAAATATGATAAAGAGACGGGAAAATTAGACATGGATCATTTAAAATCATTAGTTGATAATAGAACCAAAATAGTTTGTTGTACCGGGGCTTCAAACTTTCTGGGTACAAAAAATCCTATTAAAGAAATTAGAAAAGTAGCTGACGCCAGTGGTTACGAACAGCCAAATGGGATGAAAAAATCCTATTTATTAATGGATGGGGCGCAAACCGTTCCGAATATTTATATAGATGTAAAAGAACTGGATGTTGATTTCCTTGCTTGGTCGTTTCATAAAATGTTAGCGCCTTTTGGCGTAGGGGCTTTATACGCAAAAGAAGAAATATTACAGAGTATGCGGCCATTTCTTTATGGCGGAGATATGAT
>CAZKLR010000048.1:0-6686 GCA_964553695.1 uncultured Candidatus Saccharibacteria bacterium
GGGAGCAGATAGATTTGGTGAAAGCGACCTATCCCTGTCCAGGAAGGTCGTTTTTGCTATTTAATAATTAAATTTTCTATTATCGTTTTTAATTTTGTGGTAAAATCAAATTATGTCAGAAGAACAAAAAAGACTATTAGAAAAACAACTTTGGGGTGTAGCGAATGTACTACGAGGTAAAATGAACGCCGATGAATATAAAAATTATATTCTTGGTTTTATTTTTTATAAATATCTATCGGAAAAGTTAGAAAGATATGTGAATGAGAAACTTCTTTCTCGTGAAGACTACAAATTTGCGGACATAAAAGAAAATACAAAAGAAGGTAAAGCTATTTTAGATGAAATTAAAAAAGCTGTTATTAGTCATTTGGGTTTCTTTCTTAAACCCTCAGAACTTTTTTCATACATTGTAAAAAACGGCAACGGTGAAGCAAAGGGTGAAAAATCATTTATTCTTGAGGATCTAAAAAATATTTTAAATAGTATTGAACAGACCTCAATGGGAACTGCCAGCGAAGACGATTTCAAGGGATTATTTGACGATGTTGATCTTACTTCTTCAAAACTTGGGTCAAGTGAAAAGAAAAAGAACGATGTTATTGTTGAAGTGCTTATCTTATTGAAAGGTATTGATTTTAAACTTGAAGATTCAAAGAGTGATTTACTTGGCGATGCTTATGAATATTTAATTGGCGAATTCGCCGCTGGAGCTGGTAAAAAGGGCGGAGAGTTTTATACTCCGGCTCAAGTTTCTCGTTTGCTTGCACAAATTGTGTCTGTCGATAAAAAAAGAGTGCGTTCAGTTTTTGATCCAACTTGTGGCTCAGGTTCTCTTTTGCTTCGCCTCAAGGATTACACAGAAGTTTCTGATTATTACGGACAAGAGCTTAATCCTACAACATACAACCTAGCAAGAATGAATATGATTTTACACGGTGTTCATTTTGATCACTTTAAAATAAGACAGGGCGATACTCTCACCGAAGATTTACATCCAGATTTAAAAGCAGAAGCAATTATTGCTAATCCGCCCTTTGGTGTGAAGTGGAAGGGTGAAGATGATCCGGCATTAGCTCACGATGACAGGTTTAGTCAGTATGGTCGTTTGGCTCCAAAAGGTGCGGCTGATTATGCTTTCATAACTCACATGCTTTATCACTTGTCTGATAATGGGACAATGGCGATTGTTTTACCTCATGGAGCTTTATTTCGTTCTGGGGCAGAAGAACATATTCGAAAATATATTATTGAAAAACAGAATTATCTTGATACGGTGATTGGTTTACCTGCAAATTTATTTTACGGAACAGGTATTCCTGCAATAATTTTGGTTTTTAAAAAATGTCGCAAAGACGATGAAGATGTTTTATTCATAGATGCTTCAAAAGAATTTGAAAGGGGTAAAAATCAAAATAAGCTAACCGATGAAAACATCGTTAAAATTTTTGATACATATAAAAATCGAAAAGAGGTTTTAAAATATTCTCATAAGGCAACATTAGAAGAAATCAAAGAAAATGAATATAACCTCAATATTCCAAGATATGTAGATACTTTTGAGGAGGAGGCGCGTATTGATATTGAAAAAGTTGCAAGAAAACTTCAGGAGTTACAAAAGAATGAATCTGGACTGCAAAATAAAATTGTAAAGTTCTGTGATGAATTAAAGATAGATAAACCTTTTTAAGTATGAATAATATTCAATCACAAAAAAATATTCAAAAAAATCCAAGGCTTCGATTTTCTGAGTTTTCAGATACAGTTGAAGTGAAGTATTTGCATGAAATTTTTCAAAAAAAACAAAAAAGGAATAGTGATAATAAGGAAAAATTTGTTCTTACCAATTCTGCAGTGGAAGGAATAGTAAGCCAGCAAGATTATTTTGATAAAGACATCGCTAATCAAGACAATCTAACTAATTATTTTGTAGTTGACCTTGATGATTTTATTTATAATCCCAGAATATCTAAAACTGCTCCAGTTGGCCCTTTTAAAAGAAACAATTTACAAAAAGGAATAATGTCTCCGTTGTACACCGTTCTTAAGCCAAAAATTGGTGATCTGTCATTTTTGGAGAATTACTTTGAAACCAAATATTGGCATAGATATATGTTTAAGATTGCCAATTATGGAGCAAGGCACGATCGTATGAATATTTTGCATAGTGATTTTATGAAACTGCCTGTCCCTTTTCCTTCTATTCCTGAGCAACAAAAAATCACCTCTTTTCTTAATTCTGTTAAGGAGTGGTTGAAAAATTTACAAACACAAAAAGAAAGCTTGGAAGAATATAAAAAAGGAATGATGCAAAAGATCTTTTCTCAAGAAATTTGTTTCAAGGATAATGACGGAAAAAGTTTTCCAAAGTGGGAAGAAAAAAAACTTGGAGAAATATTGAAAGAAAGAAAAGAATATTCTACAAAAGGAAAGGGTTATCCTCACATTTCTCTAACCACTCAAGGAGTAGTTCCTAAATCGGAACGCTACAATAGAGACTTTTTGGTTGGTGATGATGAAGTTAAGGGTTATAAAATTACCCGTCTTAATGACTTGTGTTACAACCCTGCCAATTTAAAATTTGGCGTAATTTCAATAAACAAACTCGGAGCGGGAATATTCTCACCAATTTATGTAACATTCGAAATTATTGGGCAAAATATTAATTTTGTTGGATACTATTTAATACGAGATGAATTTATAAATAAAGCTCGAAGATACGAACAAGGAACAGTGTATGAAAGAATGGCAGTAAGTCCTGCTGATTTTGTTAAGGTTAAAGTCGCGTTTCCTTCACTTCCTGAACAACAAAAAATTGCTGATTTTCTAACCTCGCTTGATAAGGCAATAGAAGCAAAACAACAGCAAATTACCCTTGCTGAGGATTGGAAAAAGGGATTAATGCAAGGATTATTTATATAAAATATGACACATCAATCAGAATCACAACTTGAAAAATCTTTAATTGAACAACTTGGTCGGTTGGGATTTTCGCCTGTTATTTTAGAAGACACAAATGCTTTAGTAAGCAATTTAAAAACACAGCTTGAACGTTTTAATCAGCTGACTTTTTCGGATACAGAATTTGCAAGAATATTAAATCATCTAAACAAAGGTGATCGTTTTCAAAAAGCCAAAACTCTCCGAGATTATTTTTTACTACATCGAGACGATGACACCACAAAACACATTCGTTTTTTCAACATGGATCAATGGTGTAAAAATGAATATCAAGTAACGCATCAAATTACACAGACTGGAAGATATGAAAACAGATACGATGTAACACTTCTTATAAACGGTTTACCCCTTGTGCATATTGAGTTGAAACGCCGAGGAATTGAGATGAAAGAGGCATTTAACCAAATTCAGCGATACCACAAACACTCATTCACTGGTACGCTTTTTGAATATGTCCAAATTTTTATTATTTCAAACGGAGTAAATACAAAGTATTTTGCAAATAATCCAAAACAATCATTTGAGCAGACATTTTACTGGACAGACGAGAAGAATGTAAAAATTACTCAGCTTGATAAATTTTCCGAGGCATTTCTGGAAAAATGTACTGTTTCAGAATTTATTGCGGAGTATATTGTTCTTGCTGAAGCGTTGCAAATACCTATGGTGCTTCGTCCATATCAATATTACGCGGCACAGGCTATTGAAAAGCGTGTGAGAGAATCAAATAAAAATGGGTATATTTGGCATACAACTGGCTCTGGAAAAACACTTACTTCCTACAAGGCGAGCCAAGTTTTGTCGCGAATTCCGGATATTAAAAAAGTTTTGTTTGTTGTAGATAGAAAGGATCTTGATATTCAGACAACAAAAGAATTCAACTCTTTTTCTGATGGTTCAGTAGACGGGACAAATAATACTAGAAATCTTGTAAAACAACTTACTGATCAAAATCGAAAATTAATTGTCACTACCGTTCAAAAGTTAGACATTGCCATCAGTAGAGAGTCTTATTTGGAGCAATTTAAGGACCTTGTAGGCGAGAAAATAGTTATTATTTTTGACGAATGTCACCGAAGTCAATTTGGTCAAACGCACGCAAGAATCAAAAGCTTTTTCAAGAAAGCACAATTATTTGGGTTTACAGGTACTCCAATTTTTGCCGATAACAATGTCGGAGGAGTAACCACAGCAGATGTTTTTGGCGAGTGTTTGCATAAATATATTATTACAAACGCCATTTCTGATAATAATGTGTTGGGATTTGCGGTTGAGTATGTTGGTAAATATACTCAAAAATCACCTGATACTTTAGATGCAGATATTTTTGCAGAAACACTTGTGGAAGGCGTAGATACGCGTGAAGTTTTAGAAAGCGATGATCGTCTAAATAAGATTACCGATTATATTCTTGCTGATTGGAAAAGAAAAACAAAGAATGGAAAATTTAATGCTTTGTTTGCTATATCAAGTATAGATGTCCTTAAAAAGTATTATTCTCTATTTAAAAATAAAAAATCAGAAGATTTTAAAATAGCAACTATTTTTACTTATCAAGCGAACGAAGACGAGAGTGGAGACATGCTTGATTTCGACGTTTTCGCTGGAGAAGGTACTACTGGAAACACACATTCGAGAGATTTTCTTGATGAGTGTATTAAGGATTACAACAAACTTTTTGAAACTAATTTTTCAACTGATCGTTTTTATGATTACTATCGCGACCTACAAAAAAGGATAAAAAACAAAGAAGTGGATTTGATACTTGTTGTTAATATGTTTTTGACTGGTTTTGATAGTCCTCGACTTAATACATTGTATGTAGATAAAAATCTGCGTTATCATGGTTTAATTCAGGCATATTCGCGAACTAATCGTCTGCTTAATTCTGATAAACCTCATGGAAATATAATTTCATTTAGGAATTTAAAAAAAGCTACTGACACAGCACTTGCTTTGTTTGGTGATGAGAATGCAAAAGAAATTGTATTTAAAAAGCCATATGAAGATCAAAAGAAAGAATTCGATTTAAAGCTTTTGGAATTAAGAGAAATTACTCCAACAATTAGCTCTATAGATGAGCTAAAAGGTGAAGAAGAAAAAGCTGTTTTTGTAAAAACATTTAGAGATTTATTACGTATAAAATCATCACTTGAAACTTTTGCTGAGTTTTCTTTTGGCAATTTAGAGATAACAGAACAAGAATTTTATGATTATCAAAGTAAATACCTCGATATTTACGAAGAAAGAAAAAAAGATGATTCCGGAATTGAGTCAATTTTAGATCAGATTGATTTTGAACTAGAACTAACTATCCGTGATATTATCAATTTCGATTATATTATTCTTTTGATCGTTGGGTTGAAAAATATTTCAAACGACACGATTAGAGAAAAGAAAACTGAGGATATATTGAAAATATTTGATCGTGATGCAAGGTTGAGAAAAAAGAAAGACCTAATTAAAAAATTTATTGAAGAAAATTTGCCGAAAATTGCTAAAGCTGATGATGTAGAAAAATCGTTTGGCGAATTTTGGGCGGATGAAAGATCAGAAACGCTCAAAAAACTCGCCAAAGATGAAAATATACCAACAGAAAATCTTGAAAAATTAATTGGAGAATATTTGTATACTCAAAAACTTCCTCGTGAACAAGATATTGCAGATATGCTTCCAGAACAACCAAGAATTATGGAAAGAAGAGGAATAATTAATCGTATTAAATCAGCTATTGAAAATATAGTTGATATGTTTGAGTGGTAATTAATTCTTGAGTAAAATTATTTTATTTATTAAAATTATTTCACTTTTTAAACATTCCAAAATCTCTCGTTTTTGATCCTTGGTGCCTGTTTTTAGCACATGCTTTATATAATTCCTCATATCTGCTTCAATCGTCTTTTTATCAAACTCCATCTCTCTGCCTAAGACAATATAGCTAAACTGCCTATACTTGTTTATTTCTTCTTCGATCTTCTCTTTAGCTTCAAATTCATCAATATCTATCTTATCTACCAATTGCATTAGTTGTTCTACTAAATCATTATTTTTAATAGATTTTATAGTGAGATTATTATAAAATGAAGCTCATGGATATCTTTGAATACAAAGAAGATTATAATTTTTTTTTAAATAAATTAGCAAATGGTGATGCTGTGTTATTTGAGAAAAAATATCGTAAGATGTTTGATTTTAGAGACCCTAAGATAAAAAGAGAAGAGTTTAATAAAATTAGAAATGATATTTTTAAAAAACTAGTTTCTAAATATGGTGAAAAATGTCAGTTAAATATTCATAAAGATTGTAGTAAAGAAAAGAAGTTTGATATTGATCATTATATTCCACTTTCTACCAATGAATTAAATAAAAGAATAAGAAAAATGAAACCTCAAAATGGCAAAAAAGTTCCAGCACAAAGTTTTGGATCAAATGATATATCTAATCTAAGAATTGCATGCAAAAGATGTAATGCTTTTAAAAAACATAAGATTATTTAGTTCTTTTTATAGTGTCCACTCTATCTACTCAAACCGACCGACCTGCGTCCCTATCCCACTTCAAAAGTAGCTCAAAAACCCTTACAAGGTTTGAGTGGTCGAGTTCCACAACCGACCGAGGGAGCCAGTTAGGACTACTAGCTAGTTCTAGTACTAAATTAAACGGAGAAGCTATTGTAAAATATAGCTTTTTTCCGTTTACAGTCGGGTTCTGAAGTATGTAATTCA